>NZ_RZOF01000012.1:0-44559 GCF_003998955.1 Mesorhizobium sp. M4B.F.Ca.ET.017.02.2.1
CCCACCCCGGCACAGGATTTTGGCTTAATGTATAACCGCCACATTGAAGACCCAGATGGCTATGTTTGGGAGATCGTATGGATGAATCCGGCAGCCTGAACGCGGAAGGGCAACGCGATGAGAGATGACATAAAGGTGTGGGCGCACGGGTAGCGCCATGGCCTTCTAATAAGCCTTGACGGCCCAATGATCCAGGCGGCTGTCGCGCAACTCGCGCAGCGAACTCAGTCCTTCGCGCTCCACAAACCGCGCCATGCCGGCAACGATGCGCCCCGGCAGTGAAGGCCCGGCATAGATCATGCCGGTATAGAGCTGCACCAGATCGGCGCCGGCGCGGATCTTTTCCAGCGCTGTCTCCGTGGAATCGACGCCCCCGACGCCGATGATCGCCATCTCGGGACCGACGAGCTTGCGCATGCGTGCAAGGACAGCGGTCGAGCGCTCGAACAGCGGCTTGCCGGACAGCCCGCCGGCCTCGCCGGCGACGGTCGCGCTCCGCAGCCCCGTCCGCGCCAGCGTGGTGTTCGAGACGATGACGCCGTCGATCCTTTTCTCGGCGACCTCGGCGGCGATGTCTTCCAGTTCCGCTTCGACCAGATCCGGCGCGATCTTGAGGAAGACCGGCGGCGTTGCCGCAGCCGACGCCCGCGCCGCCATGACGCGCGACAGAAGCTCGCCGAGCTGCTCGCGCGCCTGCATGTTGCGCAGGCCCGGCGTGTTCGGCGAGGAGATGTTGACCGTGAGATATGTGGCATGGGGCGCGAAGCGGGCGACGCCGCGCTCATAGTCAGCGATGCGGTCGGCGCTGTCCTTGTTGGCGCCGATGTTGACGCCGACGATGCCAAGGCGACCCTTTCGGGCTGCAAGGCGCTTCTCGGCCGCCTCATGGCCCTCATTGTTGAAGCCCAGCCGGTTGATAACCGCTTCGTCGGCCGTCAGCCGGAAGATGCGCGGCTTCGGATTGCCCGTCTGCGCCAGCGGCGTGACGGTGCCGACCTCGGCGAAGCCGAAGCAGAGGCCGAGCAGCGCGTCCGGCACTTCGGCATTCTTGTCGTAGCCCGCCGCCATGCCGAGCGGGTTCGGGAAATCGAGGCCTGCGACGCGCAGCTTCAGCCGCTCGTCGCGCGGCGGGCGCGAGGTGACCGGCAGGCCACATCTCAACGCGGCGATCGACAGGCCATGCGCCGTTTCCGGATCGAGCGTGAACAGAACCTTTTGGCCGATCCGGTCGAGCACGCTCATTCGGCCTCCAGCGCGGGAAACTCGTGCCGGCCGTCGGCACCGAGCGGCAAGGGGCGGACCCAAAGCACTGCCGAGAGATCGAGCGGCGCATAGAGATGCGGGAACAGCGCGCCGCCGCGCGACACCTCGTATTTCAGCGCTTCGCCGAGGCGCTCGCCATCGATGGCGACAAGCAGCAGGCCGGTCTGGCCGGCAAAATGCTTCGCCGCCGTCTCCCGCACCTGATCGGCGGTCGAGAAATGGATGAAGCCGTCGGCGATGTCGATCGGCGCGCCGGTGAAGCGGCCGCTTCTCTCGGCCTCGCGCCAGAGCGCTTCGGGCGCGATCTTGTAGATAAACTGAGACATGGCTGCGCTATAGTCCGAACGAACCGCGCGGGAAAGGGTGCAGGCAAGGTCCGGAAAGATGTTGCACGGCTTTTCCGGCGGGAGCCTGCGTCGAGGCAAGGAACCACTCTTCCCCACTTCCGGCGCAAACCTATGGTAGAGTGCGCCTACTGGCTCATGGAGGACAACATGCGTCCGCAGCATATACTGATCCCCGCGGCACTTTTCTCGCTGGTCGCCGCGTCGGCCTTTTCCGAGGAAACCGACCGCTACCGGCTGGAAAAGTCGGCCAACGGCTATGTCCGCATGGACACCCAGACCGGCGCCATGTCGATCTGCGAGGAGCGCTCAGGCCAGCTCGTCTGCAAGACGGCCGCCGACGAACGCGCCGCCTACCAGGACGAGATCGACAAGTTGCAGGCCTCGGTCAAGGCGTTGGACGAGCGTGTCGCCAAGCTTGAGAACTCGCTTTCCGCCCGGCTCGAATCGCAACTGCCGAGCGAAGAGGATTTCAACAAGACGATGGGCTACATGGAGCAGTTCTTCCGGACGTTCAAGGACATCGTCAAGGACATGGACAAGGAGAGCGGCGACGACGGCGCCAGGCTCAACCAGCAAAAGACCTGAACTCCAAAGCGCTTCGCCTGAATCCGTTTCAGCGACGCGCCTTGTGTCCGCAAAAGGATGATTTGCAGACCTTCGACTGAATGGCCCCTACGCGTGGCGCCTCTCAAGGCTGGCGTCATCAGCCCGAGGGCGCACGGGTGAGAATGGAAGCATGCAGGTCGGTTCGACCTGAAATCTGGATCCGGCGCTAGGGTTGGGCATCTCAGGATGGTTCGCGTGTGTCGCGACGAACGACTGGGACGAAGAGCTACTTCACGATACGTTCCTGCATCAACAATAGCGCTTGGTCGTGTCCATACCGTGGAGCGGCCGGTCGGGTGCAGAGATAGAACTCGTCGCTCGTAGTCCGCATGACGCCGGGGTCGCCTTCATAGACATACTCCTTGCGGCTGGCGATGTATTAACCGCCGGGCTTGCGACGTCACTTAGCATCGTACACAGAAGCGATGGCCATATATTTCCTCTCACAAATGTAAGCGGTTGAGAGATATTTAAGACCGACAGGAGGAGTGGAAAATTCATATTGGCGTTTCAGGTATTTGCACTCGTCCTCTGAAACTAACACCTTGGGCGGGAAACCATTTTCATGATTGCCGACTACTACAGTGCCGTCAAAATTTAACAGAAGGGTAATTAAAAGAAACCGTTCCATCGCTATCTCCTAGTCTCCCTTGGTCAGGGCTGCAGAATTTCGCGATGCGGAATCCGCTTTTGCAGCCGTTTGCGCTGCCAAAAGAAGAGCGAGCGCGATGATGAGCTTGGTGCGATCCATGTCGCTCTCCGTCCCATCCGGTGCTGCTGGGATCGCTTGGAAGCGACGGTCGAATGGGCTAGGGTTAGGAAGCGCGCCAGGTGGGTGAAATGTCCCGAAAGGCTCCTGAAATTGACCCGAAACCTGCCGAAACGATCACGTTTGGCGGTTTTGTTTTCCTGACCAGAAACAGCGAACTCCGAACGGTCGAAGGCAAAGCGGTCGATCTCCGCAGCCAGTCCGCCGAGGTGCTCTCCGTGCTCGCGACGCGACCGGGCGAGATCGTGTCCAAGGATGCGCTGATGCAGGCGATTTGGCCCGATACCTTCGTGACCGACGACAGCCTTATCCAATGCATTGCCGATATCCGCCGCGCATTGGCGGACGACGCGCATGCGATCGTGGAAACCCTCCCCAGGAGAGGCTACCGGCTGAATGCCCATCCGTCGGATGCAACCGACCTAGACGCCGCGGCCGTCAAGGAGCGAGCCAAGACACGTCTTTCGCGACGCGGGGTCATCCTTGCTGCGATCGTTCTCGTCGCGGCGGCGATCGGCGCATACTACGGCGCGGAAGCATGGCGAGCCGCTCCGGTTCGATCGAGCGACATGCCGAGAATTGCGATCCTTCCCTTCGACGACTTCAGTGCCGGAGCGGACAAGGGATATCTCAGCGATGCCGTCGCCGAGGGGATCATCACCGAACTTGCGCGGAGCAAGACCTATGCCGTCATCGCCCGGAACTCGAGTTTCAGGTACCGAGGGAAGCCCACCGACACCAGGCAGATTGGCGATGAACTCGGCGTCGACTACCTGCTGGAAGGGAGCCAGCAGAAGATCGGAGACCGACTGAAAGTGGCCGCCCAGTTGTTGGATGCGCATGACGGATCGCTTGTCTGGGCCAACACCTACAACGGGGAGATTGGCGATCTTTTCGTCGTCCAGGAGAAGATCATCCGCACGCTTGCGGATCGGGTTGGACGGAGGATCGAGCGCCCCCTGCCACAGAGCGGTGCCGCCAAGGTCAGCGCGCTGCACTATCACCTGATGGGGATTGCCAAGATCCGAGAGGATTTCTCGGCCGCGAGGAACGAACTGTATCGGCAACTGAACCTCAAGGCGATCGAAGAGGATCCGAACTCGCAGTTCGGCTATATCGGGCTGGCCTGGTCCTATCGCAACGATGCGATGTTCGGCTGGAACGAACAGGACCGTGACGAGGCGTTGAAGCGCGCGGCCGAATACGCCGACAAGGCCATCCTGCTCGCCCCTGATGACGCTGAAGCGCATAATATCCGAGCCAGCATCCATACCGAAGCCGGCGAGGTCGAGCAGGCCCTTGCCCGGTACGATCAGGCAATCGCCCTGAACCCCAGCAATTCGGATATCCTGGTCCGCAGCACGGATCTGCTGCTCTATGTTGGCCATACAGACGAAGCGATCGATCGGATCAAGCAGGCCATGGGCATCGATCCCTTCTACCCGGACGATTTCAACTGGCAGATGGGCTGGGCGCTCTGGGAAAAGAACGATTGCGGGGCCGCGCTGGCGGCGATGCGGAAAATGTCCAGAATCCCGAGCGGCGCACACCGAATGCTTGCGGGCATCCACGCTTGTCTGGGAAACAAGCGAGAGGCAAAGGAAGCGCTTGCGGTTTTCCTCCAGAACACTCCCGACGAATCCATCAGTAAGGAGCGCAGGGAGTGGGAGAAGATATGGACCGCCCCCGGAAGCCTCGACCGCTGGATCGGACAGATGCGACTCGCGGGCTTGCCGGAGGAGTGATGGCTGACCGTACGCGGCCTGGCCGGGCGGCCGAGCAATGTCCAGGAAAACTCGGATCGCGACCTTGGCTGCGCCAACGCAAATGAGTTTCCGTCAAAACTGAACCGCCGTGGGAAAAACCCGCGCGCGGCCTTTGCCGCTTGAAAACGGCCAATATCGCCGCATAATCGGCCAGATCCCGTAAAAACAGACAAGCATGGGATTGGGGAGGACTATTTGCCGTCGGGTTACACCTTCGTCATCGCCGACGATCATCCGCTTTTTCGCGGCGCGCTGAAAGCGGCGCTTGTCGGCGTCGGTGACGTCGCCGCTATCCACGAGGCTGGGGATTTCGAAAGCGCCAAGGCGCTGGTCGTGGCCAATGAAGACATCGATCTGGTGCTGCTCGACCTGTCGATGCCGGGCGCCAGCGGCCTGTCCGGCCTAATCTCGCTGCGCGGCGTTCATCCGGCCGTGCCGCTGATCGTGGTCTCGGCGCATGACGATCCGGTGACGATCCGCCGCGCACTCGACCTCGGCGCCTCCGGCTTCATCTCCAAATCGGCCAGCATGGAGGAAATCCGCGGTGCCGTGCAGGCGGTGCTGGCCGGCGATATCGCCGCGCCCGTCGGCATCGATCTCGGCGTCGAGCGCGATCCCGAGATTTCTGACCTGATCAAGCGCCTGCAGGCGTTGACGCCGCAGCAAACGCGTGTGCTCGGCATGCTGGCCGAAGGCCTGCTCAACAAGCAGATCGCCTATGAGCTCGGCGTCTCCGAGGCGACGATCAAGGCGCATGTCTCGGCCATCCTGCAGAAGCTCGGCGTCGACAGCCGCACCCAGGCGGTGATCCAGCTTTCCCGGATCGGCGGCGACCCGCTGCAGCCCGCGAGCTGATTGGCGGGCGCCTGCCGTCGAAGCAGCATCAGCTGCTTGTAGCGAGGCTTGTTCAACTGAGCCGCACGGACAGCTCGACATCGTCGCCGAAGGGGGTGGAGATGTAGCCCGATGCCGGCGAGCGCACGCGCTCCAGATATTCGGGAGAGAGGTCGGCATTGTCGGCGATGACCAGCGCGCCCGGTTTCAACCGACTCTCGACCAGGCTCAAGATTTCCGGATAGAGCGCCTTGGCGCCATCCAGCAATAGAAGGTCTATCGCGTCGGGCAGGTCGGCGCTCAGCGTCTGCAACGCATCGCCCTCGCGGATTTCCACCAGGTCGATGAGGCCGCCTTCCGTCAGATTGGCCTTGGCGCGGACCACCTTGGACGGCTCGAACTCGGTGGTGATCAGGCGGCCGCCGCCATTGTCCCTGAGCGCCGCGGCAAGATAGAGCGTCGAGATGCCGAACGAGGTGCCGAACTCGATGATGACGCGCGCGCCGCTGCTGCGTGCCAGCATATAAAGCAGCGTGCCGGTTTCCGGCGAAACAGCGAGCCACAAATCCCTCAGCCGCCCGTAGAGATCGACATACTCGGTCTTGCTGCGCAGCAGGCGTTCCCGCTCGTCGTGCGAGATGCCGGCCATTGCCGGGCTGGTTGCGGTCTCGGCTTCCTTGAACAGGCGGGCGAGCAGGGGTGCAAGCGGGGCGTTTGTGAGCGTGATCATCGAAGTCTCCAATCGAAAATGGCTGTGTTCTTGTGTTGTGCTGAAAATACGAATAATCCTTCAGGTTTCCAATTCGCATTACCCGGCCGCGCCATGACCGAACGCTCAAGCCATTCTATTTCCTCGCGAAAGCAGCCCAAGCAGGCTCGCGCGACGGAGCTTGTTTCGGCGATCCTGGAGGCTGCTGTTCAGGTTCTGGCGAGTGAGGGCGCCCAGCGCTTCACCACCACGCGCGTGGCAGAAAGGGCCGGCGTGAGCGTCGGCTCGCTTTACCAATATTTCCCCAACAAGGCCGCGCTGCTGTTCAGGCTGCAGAGCGATGAATGGCGGCAGACGGGCGGTTTGCTGCGCACGATATTGGAGGACGACAAGCGGCCGCCGCTGGAGCGGATGCGCACGCTGGTCCATGCCTTTATCCGCTCGGAGTGCGAGGAAGCTGCCGTGCGCGTGGCACTCAATGACGCCGCCCCACTCTACCGCGACGCGCCCGAGGCGCACGAGGCAAGGGCCTCGGGTGAGCGCACCGTCCAGGCCTTCCTGCGCGAAGTTCTGCCCGGAACCCCGCAAGCAACCCAGGACCTGGCCGGCGATCTGATCACGATGACGTTGAGCGCGGCGGGAAAGGATTTTTCGGCAAGCCCGCGCACCGACGCGGAGATCGAAGCCTACGCCGATGCCATGGCCGACATGTTCTGCGCCTACATCGCAAGCCTTGGATACCGCTGAGACAGGCTCGGCCTGTGTTGTAAGCAGGCGCGGCTATTCCGCCGCCGAAGCCAGCGGCCTGATCCGCGCCATCATCGAGCGCAGCACGGCCGGCTTCAGCGGCTTGTTGATCACCGGCACGTCGAGCCGGCCTGCCGATGCGCGCACTTCGCTCGATCGGTCGGCCGTGACCAGCACGGCCGGCAAGTCCTGGCCGTGAAGCGCTCGCAGCGTCGCGATCACGTCGAGCCCGGTGCCGCCGTCGAGGTGGTAATCGGCCAGCACGATATCGGGCTTGCGGCCAACGGATGCCGCCAAATTCTCTGAGCCAGCGGCCGTCTCGACGCTGCATCCCCAACCCTCGAGCAAGAGCCGCATGCCGTCGAGGATGCGGGCATCGTTGTCGATGCACAGCACCTTGAGGCCGGCAAGCGAGGAGGCCGCGCGCGCCGGCGCCTTCTCGATCTCGCGCCGGGGCGCCGCGACCGCGGCCACCGGCAGGATGACGGAGAAGCGGGTGCCCTTGCCGGGATTGGAGAAGATGCGGATCTCCAGCCTCAGCACCCTGGCGATACGGTCGACGATCGAAAGGCCAAGGCCAAGCCCCTCGGCCTCGCGCGCGCCTTCGTCCAGCCGGGTGAATTCGTGGAACACCGTGTTCAGCTTGTCGCCGGCAATGCCGATGCCGGTATCGATCACTTGGATCTCGGCCAGCGACCCCCGCCGCCTGACGCCGACCAGGATGCGGCCATGGCGGGTGTATTTGATCGCGTTCGATACCAGGTTCTGGATCAGGCGGCGCAACAGGTTGCGGTCCGTCACCACGGTGAGCGACGACGGCATGATGGTGAGTTCGAGCTTCTTTTCGGCGGCCATCGGCCGGAAGTCGGTGCCGATCTGGCGCAGCAGCCCGTCGAGGCTGAAGGCGGTGTCGTCGGGCTTCATGGCGCCTGCGTCGAGGCGAGAAATGTCGAGCACGGCGCCCAAAATGGTCTCGACCGACTCCAGCGAGGATTCGATGTTGACCGCGGCCTTGCCGGCGGGACCCTTGCCGGCCTTCTCGATCAGCGACGAGCAGTAGAGCCGGGCGGCGTTGAGCGGCTGCAGGATGTCGTGGCCGGCGGCGGCGAGGAAGCGCGTCTTGCCGAGATTGGCCTCCTCGGCCAGCATCTGCGCCTGCGCCAGCTCCTCGTTGACGCGGGTCAGTTCGATGGTGCGGGTCTTCACCCGCTGCTCCAGCGATTCATTGGCCCGCTTCAGCGCCAGGTCCTGTTCGACGCGGCCGGAAATGTCGGCATAGGTGGCGACGATGCCGCCGTCCGGCATCGGGTTGGAGCGCAGTTCCAGGATGCGGCCGCTGGTCTTCAGTTCCATCTGCCAGGGGCCGGCAAAACTGGTCAGGCGGTTGAGCATCGCCACGCGCTGGTCGGCCGCGATATCGCCGCGCTCGGCGAGGTGGCGCAGGATCCGGTCGAGCGAGACGCCGACCTGGCCCATTTCGTCGGGCAGGCCGAACAGCGCCCGGTACTGGCGGTTCCAGCAGATGAGGCGGAAATCCCGGTCGAAGACGGTGATACCTTGCTCCATCTGGTCGAGCGCGATCTGCAGCAGGTCGCGATTGTGCTGCAGCGCCTCGGTGGCGTCGTCGAGCAGGCGGAAGGCGTCCTTGGAATCGCGGTCGTTGCGGCGAAACAGCAGCGACAGGATCAGCCGCGCCGAGGACGAGCCGACGGCGCTCGCCAAAAGCTGTTCCGAGAAACGAATGACATCCATGCTGGCCTGCTCGTTGCCATGCAGCGTCACACTGTTGTTCTTCTCGAACGACTGGAAGGAACGCTCGGTCCGCTCGACGCCGAGATAGCGGGAGATCGTGTCCTTGAGGTCGTTGACGGTCACGGCGGTGCGGAAGCGGCGCAGGCTCGGCATCGGGACGGCCTCACGCGGGACGAAGATCGCCGCCTGGATGCGCTCCAGCGGCACCGACGCGCGGGAGAGCGAGCCGAGCACGAAGAACAGCGCGTTGATCGACAGGCTCCACAGCACGCCATGGTTCAGCGGCTCGGCGACGGTACCGAACAGCGCCTGCGGCCGAAGCGCTTCGAAACCGAACAGGCCGTGGACGATGATGTCGGCGTCGGAACCCACCAGCGAAGGCAGGAGCAGCGTGTAAGCCCACACCAGAATGCCGGCGACCATGCCGAGCGCGGCCCCCCTGCCGTTGGCGCCGCGCCAGATCAGCCCGCCGATAAGGGCCGGCGCAAACTGCGCGATGGCCGCGAACGACATCAGGCCGATCGAGGACAGCCGCGCGCTGTTGGTGCTTTCGCGATAATAGAGGAAGGCGATGAACAACATGATGAAGATCGCGCCGCGCCGCACATTGAGGATCAGCGTGGACCAGTCCTCGTTTTCCGAGGTCGAGGTCCTGAGCAGGCGGCGCACGAACAGCGGAATGACGAGGTCGTTGGAGATCATGATCGACAGCGCCACGCTCTCGACGATGACCATCGCGGTCGCCGCCGAAAGGCCGCCGATGAAGGCGGCCATGGCCAGCAGATCATGGCCGCTGAACAGGGGCAGCGACAAGACGTAGAGGTCGCTGCTGGTCCTGTCGCCCACCAGCGCCAGGCCGGCGAAGGCGATCGGCAGCACGAACAGGTTGATCGCCACCAGGTAAAGCGGGAACACCCAAGTCGCGGTGCGCAGTTCCGCCTCGCTGCGGTTCTCGACGATGGTGACGTAGAACTGGCGCGGCAGCATCAGGATGGCAAAGCCGCTGAGGCAGGTCAGCACCAGCCAGGTGGCCAGCGAGGTGCCATAGCCCATCGCCTGACGCGCCTGTGCATTGTCGGCAAGCTTGTCGAACATGTCGCCGGGACCGCCGAAGATCAGGAACGTCACCATCAGGCCTATGGCGAGGAAGGCGGCGAGCTTGACCACGGTTTCCACCGCAACCGCCAGCACCAGCCCGTCCTGATGCTCCGTGGCGTCGGCATGGCGGGTGCCGAACAGCACCGCGAACAGCGCCAGCAGCATCGCCACCACCAGCGAGATGTCGCTCACAAAAGGATCGAAAGAGGGCGGCGAGCCGGTGTAATGCTCGACCATCAGGCTGACCGAGCCGGAGATCGCCTTCAATTGCAGCGCGATGTAGGGCACGGCGCCGATGGTCGCGATCAGCGTGGCGATCGCCGCGACGGTAAAACTCTTGCCGTAGCGGGCGCCGAGAAAGTCGGCGACGGAGGTGATCTTCTCGGTCTTTGCCAACCTGACTAGGCGGTTGAGCAGCGGAAAGCCGAACACGAACACCAGCACCGGGCCGGTGTAGATGCCGAGGAATTCCAGGCCGCGCTCGGAGGACAGGCCGACCGAGCCGAAGAAGGTCCAGGAGGTGCAGTAGATGGCAAGGCTGAGCGCATAGATGAAGGGTCGCGCCCGGCCGAGCCCGGCCGCCGCAGCGCGCCGGTCGCCGATGCTCGCTATGGCAAAGAGCAGCGTCACATAGGCGATCGCGATGATGACGATGAACCAGCCCTGCACGGTTCGAACCTCCTCCCTGGCCGGTCTCGCGTCGGCCCATGCCAGACGCAATCACAGCTTCGAGGTCGAGTCCATCGCGGCTTTCGGCGCATAGCGGCGGAGGGCAATGGCCGCGGGCGGCCAGCAGAAAGCGGTGCCCTGGCCCTTTTTCCCGTTTTGCAACCGGGGGTTTTTGTTATGCTAAGCGAGGGCCGGCGCCGAGTGGAAGCTGGGGACGGCAGCGTGGCCACGGCAAGGAGGGTCGAATGCTGAAAGAATTCCAGGAATTCATTTCCAAGGGCAATGTCATGGACTTGGCCGTCGGTGTCATCATCGGCGCCGCCTTCGGCAAGATCGTCACTTCGCTGGTCGACGACGTCATCATGCCGATCGTCGGTGCGATCTTCGGCGGGCTGGACTTCAACAACTACTTCTTCGGACTGTCCTCGAACGTCCATTCGCCCGCGCTGGCCGACGCCAAGAAGGAGGGCGCCGTTTTTGCGTATGGCAGCTTCATCACCGCGGTACTGAACTTCCTCATCCTTGCCTTCATCATCTTCCTGATGGTCAAGGCAGTGAACGGCATGCGCAAGCGGCTCGAGCGCGAGAAGCCTGCAGCACCTGCGGCGCCGCCGCCCGCCGATATCGCGCTGCTTACCGAAATTCGCGATCTCCTCGCCAGGAAATAGCGCGCAGCGGATTTCTGGACCAAAACCCCGGCCGCTCGCGGCCGGGGTTTTCTGTTTGCGGCCGTCGTAAAACACGCTAGCTGTCGGCAAACCAAGCGGATTTTTGCATGACCCTGATCCAGACCTTGCGCGCCGAGGCGCGCGCTGCGCCCGAAAGCGGCATCGTCGCCGTGATCAACCATGGCCGGCTGCGCGACGGCATGATCCCGCTTTGGGCCGGCGAGGGCGATCTGCCGACGCCTTCCTTCATCAGCGATGCCGCCGCCCGTGGGCTCGCCGCCGGCGAGACCTTCTACACCTGGCAGAAGGGCATTCCGGAGCTCAGGCAGGCGCTTGCCCGCTACTATGGCCGGCATTTCGCCAGGAGCTTCGCCGAGGAGGAATTCATCGTCACCGCGTCGGGCATGCACGCCATCCAGCTGGCGATCGACGCGCTTGCCGGCCAGGGCGACGAGGTGATCTATCTGTCGCCGGCCTGGCCGAATTTCGCCGCCGCGGCCGGTGTGGCGGGCGCCGTTCCGGTCGCGGTTACGCTCGATCCGTCCGGCAATGGCTGGTCCTGCGATGTCGACAAGATCGCCGCGGCGATCACGCCGCGCACCAAGGCGCTGTTCGTCAACACGCCGTCCAACCCGACCGGCTGGACCGCCGACAGGGAAACGCTGCAGGCGATCCTCGACCTTGCCCGCCAAAGTGGCGTCTGGATCATCGCCGACGAGATCTACTCGCATTTCCACTATGGACGCGGCCGCGCCCCGTCCTTCCTCGACATCGCGACGGCAGAAGACCGCATCCTGTTCGTCAACAGCTTCTCCAAGAACTGGGCGATGACCGGCTGGCGCGTCGGCTGGATCAAGACCCATCCCGCCTTGCAGCAGGTGTTCGAGAACCTGATCCAGTATTCGACCTCGGGTGTCGCCCAGTTCATGCAGCGCGGCGCCGTCGCCGCCCTCGACGAGGGGGATGCCTTCATCGTCGAACAGGTCGAGCGTGCGCACGCGGCGCGCGACCTGGTCTGCGGCATTCTGGGCGCGACCGGCAAGGCGCGCTTCACCGTGCCGCAGGGCGCCTTCTACCTGTTCTTCACCGTCGACGGCATCACCGATTCCCGAACTGCCGCCTTCGACATCGTCGACCATGCCAATGTCGGCCTGGCGCCCGGCACCGCCTTCGGCCCAGGCGGTGAGGCCTTCCTCAGGCTATGCTTCCACCGCCGCCTCGACCAACTCGAGGAAGCGGCGCATCGCCTGGCGAAGTGGATGACGACGATTTGAGCAAGGCTGGATTGTGGGTCAGGCAAGTTCTTGCCTGAACGGCTTACTTTCGAAGGGCGGTGCCGCCCCTCATCCACCTGCCGGCACCTTCTCCCCGTGAAGGACGGGGAGAAGGGAGGGCCGCAACCTCGCCGCTCTTTTCTGCGACGCGCCAAGTGGCGAAACCATCAACGCCAGCGCTTTTCTCCCCGTTCTTCACGGGGAGAAATGTCCGGCAGGACAATGAGGGGCAGCGCCAGCGTTCTATGATTGGCAGGACCTGTTACCCATCACCGCCCACAAACCACCAGCAGGTCACCCGCCCGACTTCGGCACCAGCAGGGGAATGATCCGGTCGGTCTTGGCGACGGCCGGCCGTCCTGTCGAGGCGTAGGGGATGCCGAGCGCGTCCCAGGTCTCGACCAATGCGTCCTGCAATTCGGCGATCAGCGCGTCCGAATGGAACGGCGTCGGCGTAATGCGTAGCCGCTCGGTGCCGCGCGGCACCGTCGGGTAGTTGATCGGCTGGATATAGATGCCGTGCACGCCGAGCAGGCGGTCGCTGGCCATCTTGCAGAGCTCGGGATCGCCGACCAGCACCGGCACGATGTGGGTGGGCGATTCCATCACCGGCAGGCCGGCGGCGGCAAGCACTTCCTTGGTCCGCGACGCCTGACGCTGCTGCGCCTCGCGCTCGGCCTGCGAGCGCTTGAGATGCCGGATCGAGGTGGTGGCGGCGGCGGCGACAGCCGGCGGCAGCGCCGTGGTGAAGATGAAGCCCGGCGCGTAGGAGCGCACGGCGTCGATCACAGCGCTGGTGCCGGTGATATAGCCGCCGAGCGTGCCGAAGGCCTTGGCAAGCGTGCCCTCGATGATGTCGATACGGTCGGCCAGCCCCTCGCGCTCGGTGATGCCGCCGCCGCGCGCACCGTACATGCCGACGGCATGGACCTCGTCGATATAGGTCATGGCGTTGTAGCGCTCGGCGAGGTCGACGATCTGCTTGATGGGCGCGATGTCGCCGTCCATCGAATAGACGCTCTCGAACACGATCAGCTTGGCGCGCTCGCGTCCCGCCGCCTGCAGCAGGCTTTCTAGATGCGCGATGTCATTGTGGCGGAAGATCTTCTTTTCGGCACCCGAACGGCGCACGCCCTCGATCATTGAGGCGTGGTTGAGCTCATCCGAGATGATCAGGCAGTTGGGCAGCAGCCGCGCGATGGTCGAGATCGAGGCCTCGTTGGAAACGAAGCCGGAGGTGAAGACCAGCGCTGCTTCCTTGTCGTGCAGGTCCGCCAGCTCCAGTTCGAGCTCGACCAGCGGGTTGCTGGTGCCGGAGATGTTGCGGGTGCCGCCGGCGCCCGAGCCCATCTTGCCGGCCGCCTTCTGGAAGGCGGCGATGACGTCCGGATGCTGGCCCATGCCGAGATAGTCGTTGGAGCACCAGACGGTGATTTCCTGGGCGCGGCCGTTGGAGCGCCAGATCGCGCGCGGAAACTTGCCGACGATGCGTTCGAGGTCGGCGAAGACGCGGTAGCGCCGCTCCGCGTGGAGCTGGTCGATCGCTTCCTCGAAGAACCGCTGGTAGTTCATGTCGCCTTCCCAATTTTGCGCCGGATCATAGTCACTGCCCAATTCGGCGTCCACCGGCCGCGTCCGGTCAAAATGCCACGCCCCGAGCCTGTTTCTAACGACCACGGATCGTGGCCTATTCCCTTGATGTGGATCAACTTTGTTTCAGTACGATGCCTTGGGCTCCGGCGACTGTTACGCATTTGACACTGGAGTTTTATTCGCCTTGCGGCGCGCTTTCCAGTAAGGCGGCCTTGAGACAGTTTCCAATAAATCTTGATCAGCGAGGATACGGATGGCGGTTTTGGTGACGGGCGGTGCCGGTTATATCGGCAGCCATATGGTCTGGGAGCTCCTGGACGCGGGCGAGAGCGTCGTCGTTCTCGACCGGCTTTCGACCGGTTTCGAATGGGCGGTGGCGCCGGAGGCCAAGCTCCTCGTTGGCGATGTCGGCGATCGTGAACTGGTCGGCCAGATCATCAGGGACTACAAGGTCGACGCCATTATCCATTTCGCCGGCTCGATCGTGGTGCCCCAATCGGTCGCCGACCCCCTCGGCTACTATGAGAACAACACTTCCAAGACGCGCACGCTGATCGAGACCGCGGTGCGCGAGGGCGTGCCGCATTTCATCTTCTCCTCCACCGCCGCCGTCTATGGCGGCGCCGGGCTGGAGCCGGTGCGCGAGGATGCGCGGCTGGCGCCGGTTTCGCCCTATGGCCTGTCCAAGCTGATGAGCGAATGGATGTTGCGCGACGCGGCGAACGCGCATGATATCCGCTACACGGCGCTGCGCTATTTCAACGTCGCCGGCGCCGACCCCAAGGGCCGTACCGGACAGTCGACGCCCGGCGCCACGCATCTGATCAAGGTCGCCTGCGAGACCGCGCTCGGCAAGCGCCCCCTCATGCAGGTGTTCGGCACCGATTATCCGACGCCGGACGGCACCTGCATCCGCGATTACATCCATGTCAGCGACCTGGCGGCGGCGCACCGGCTGGCGCTGCAGCGGCTGCGCGCCGGCGGCGAGAGCCTTGTCGCCAATTGCGGCTACAGCCACGGCTACTCGGTGCTGCAAGTCATCGACAGCGTGCGCCGCGCCTTCGGCCGTGATTTCGAGGTCAAGATGGGCGATCGCCGCCCGGGCGACGCCGCCGCCATTGTCGCCAATTCCGAGCTTGCCCGCGCTGAGCTTGGTTGGACGCCGCAGCGCGACGATCTCGATCGGATCGTTGCCGACGCGCTGGCCTGGGAACGGATTTTGACGGGGAAGAATTCGGCGAGGGGATAGGGGTGCTTTTGCCAGGGCCGAATTACATTTCGGTCCGCCAGCGCTGCCCCTCACCTGCCTGCCGGCATCCTCTCCCCGTATAGTGACGGGGAGAGGGGCGCTGTCACCAATGATTTCGCCAATCGCCAACGCTGCAGGGAAGGCGCCGGCGCCGCGGCAAGCCACCTTCTCCCCGTCACTATACGGGGAGAAGGTGCCGGCAGGCGGATGAGGGGCGGCGCGGCCCTCTGCAATCACAAGGGCTCGTCCCGCACCCCGAGACGCGCTATTGAAGGCATCGGAGGCGTGGAGGCGCTCCGCATATTTGTCTGGGGGGCGGCATGAAGGTTTTGGTGCTCGGGGCCGGCGTCGTTGGCACGGCGGCCGCCTATTACCTGGCGAGCGACGGCCATGAGGTGACGGTGATCGAGCGCCACCAGACGGCGGCGCGCGGCACCAGCCAGTCGAATGCCGGCCTTGTCTCGCCCGGCGACGCCACCGCCTGGGCCTCGCCGGCCGCGCTAAAGACCTTCCTGCGTGCGCTCTGGAACCACGATCTCGGCATCAAGGTCCGGCTGCGCTTCGATCCCTATTTCCTCGCCTGGAGCCTGCGCTTCCTGCGCCAGTGCACGGTGGCGCGCTTGCGCGCCAACAGCCAGGTCAAGTTGCGCCTGGCGCTCTATTCGCGCGACTGCATCAATTCGCTCTCCGAAGCGACTGGCATCCACTATGATGAGCGCAAGAAGGGCATCCTCTATTTCTTCCGCTCGCAGCACAGTCTCGACACCGGCACCGACAATTACCGCTACCTGGCCGAACATGGCCTGCCGATCGAGATCGTCGGCCGCGACCGGCTGATCGAGCTGGAACCCGGCCTCGCCGGCGCCAGGGACAAGATCGCCGGCGGCGTCTATTCGCCGATCGACCAGACCGGCGATTCCAGGCAGTTCGTGGAAAAGCTCGCCGCTTATTCTGCTGAAAAGCTTGGCGTCAAATTCCTTTTCGGCACGACCGTCGAGGGCCTCGACATCGAGGGCGACCGCGTGCGCGCGGTGATGACTTCTGCCGGCCCGGTCGCCGGCGACGCGGTGGTCATCGCCATGGGGCCGGAAAGCGGCCTGCTCGGCCGCCGCTACGGCATCGACCTGCCGGTCTATCCGGTGAAGGGCTACACCGCGACCATCCCGCTCGAGGACGAGAGCAAGGGGCCGACCATGGGCGGCGCCGACGAGGACCAGCTGATCGGCTACTCGCGGCTCGGCAACCGGCTGCGGCTTGCCTCGACCGCCGAGTTCACCGGCTTCGACCGCAGCTTCCGCCCGCGCGACTTCGCCGCCATGTTCAGGACCGGCAAGGATCTGTTTCCCGGCGCCTTCGACGAGAAGAAGGCGGAGCTTTGGGCGGGCCTCAGGCCAATGATGCCGAACTCCGTGCCGGTCATCGGCCTGGCGCGCTACACAAATCTTTATCTCGACACCGGCCACGGCCATGTCGGCTGGACGATGGCCTGCGGTTCGGGAAAATTCCTCGCCGACATCGTCGCCGGCCGCAAGCCGGAGATCGATCCGCAGGGGCTGGTCTACAGGAACTAGAGATGTCGGGACCGCAAGTCGCCATCGATCTCGGCCGCATCGAGCGCAATGCGCGCACCGTCGTCGAGCGCTGCGCGCAATCCGGCATCAAGGTCTTCGGCGTTACCAAGGGCATGTGCGGCATGCCGCAGGTGGCGCGCGCCATGCTGCGCGGCGGCGTTGCCGGCATCGCGGAGTCACGCTTCGAGAACATTCGCCGGTTGCGCGACAGCGGCATCAATGCGCCGATCATGCTCTTGCGCAGCCCGCCCATCGCCCGCGTCGAGGAGGTGGTGCGGACCGTCGACATCAGCCTGCAGTCGGAACTTTCGATCATTCGCGAGATCGCCCGCATCGCCGAACGCATGGGCCGCGTCCACGACATCATGCTGATGGTCGACCTCGGCGACCTGCGGGAAGGCATCTGGCCGAACGACCTTGTGCCGACTGTCGAGCAGATCCTGGAGATGAAGGGCGTGCGCATTGCCGGCATCGGCACCAATCTCGGCTGCTTCGGCGCCATCTTGCCGACCGAGGAGAATCTCGGCCAGCTCGTCGCCCATGCCTACAAGATCGAGCGTCTGTCGGGCAAAAGCCTCGATTGGATCTCGGGCGGTGCCTCGTCCTCGCTGCCGCTGCTGCTCGAAGGCCGGCTCCCCGCCGGCATCAACAATCTGAGGGTCGGCGAGGCGATCCTGCAGGGCGGGCTGGAAACTTTTCGCGATCCGCCCTGGGAAGCGCTGGAGCTCGATGCCTGCCGGCTTACCGCCGACATCATCGAGGTCAAGAAGAAGCCATCGCGGCCGATCGGCCAGTCCGGCTACGACGCGTTCGGCAACCAGCCGGTCTTTCCCGACGAGGGCGACAGGCTGCGCGCAATCACCAATATCGGCCGCGAGGACGTGCTGGTCGAAGGCCTGATGCCGATCGCCAAGGGCGTGCGCGTGCTTGGCGCCTCCAGCGATCATCTTTTGCTCGACGTGCAGGACGCCGATCCACCTCCCGTCGTCGGCGGCCGCCTCGCCTTCCGCATGAGCTACGGCGCCATGCTTCTCGCCATGACCTCCGAATATGTCGAGAAGGCCCCGATGCACGACGTCGAGGACTATTCCGGCCGCAAGATGGTGTCGATCTCGGCCGAGCCGTCGGCGGCGGGGATCCTCGCCCGAGAGGCGACTGGGGCGCGGCTTGAGGCGATGAACTTCGATGTCGTCGAATTGGCCGACGCGGAACGGCCGCCTTCGGGCCTGATCCGGCTGACCGCCGGCGCCGACCGCCGCATTGCCCACACGGCACTTGCCGCGACCGCGCGGGCGACACACTCATTTGGCCTGATCTGGATCGATTCCATCGCCGCGCTGATGCCGGAGGAGATCGAAGGCATCGACCTGCCCGAGGCTTCGGTGCTCGCCCGCATGTTGGGCCTGGATCACAAACCGGGCGCGTTGCAGCCGCAGCTTTCGCCGGAAAACATCGTCATCGTCGGCTTGCGCCACGCCGATCCGGCCGAGGCGCGCGTGCTGGCGGATTCGCGTGTCTCCGCCTTCACCATGACCGACATCGACGCCACGGGCATGGGGGAAGTGATGCGCGAGGCGATCCACATCGCCTCCTCAGGCACGCAAGGGTTCCACGTCGCCTATGCGCCCGAGGTCACCGAATTCGCCGGCTGGGCGGCAGGCTCGGGCGGGCTCACGGTGCGCGAAACGCATCAGGCGATGGAGGCGGTGGCACTCTCGGGCGGGCTCTTGTCGATGAGCGTCTCTGGCTTCACCGCCGATCTCGAACCCAGGATCGCCACCGATGCCGTCAGCTTCGTCATGTCGGCCTTCGGCAAGCGGATTCTATAGCTAAATTGACTTGCGATCGGCGCGGAACTTAACCTCAACCCAGAAATTTTGAATCCAGTTGGATGCGTGGGTGAGACTAATTGGGGACGTCGGCAGGGTTAATTCCATCTTGTTCGCTGGAATGGCATTTTTATCAGGATCGTCTGCTTGCATTTTTTAAAAAGCCAACAATTGTGGAAATTATGTTGAGGGGATGGAGGTTCGGAATGTGAATCGTATTTGTCTATTAAGTATTGCATAGATCTATTTCGCAATCCAGTGGCTTTCAGTTGGATTTCTTATTAATCCAGCTAATTATATACTTCTGTTTGGTTTCAATCATATTTTTAACATTTTCGTCAGTAAGCAAAGTGCATTTTCCGATCCGGCATGCTTTTTACGCCATTAATATGGCGATATTGTATTCTTCGTACTTCTTCTTATCATTCGTGACCTGATCAGATCCGCGCTTCGACCGCCCCGCGCCATGCGCTGAAATAGGCCGCCCAGATGGGATCAGTTTGCGGTTCTATTGTCTCGACCTTGCTGTGCGCGGGCGTCTCTTTGGATGCCAGAAGTGCTGCGCCGATGCTGGTGCCGGTGGCGGCCTCGGAGGCGATGACCGTGCGCCCCGTCGCCGCCGCCAGCATGCCGGTAAAGAGGCGGTTGCGGGCAAAGGGTCCTTCCACGGTTGTCGGCCCGTCGCCGCCGATGAGCCCAAGACAGGTCGCGGTCATCAGCGCCAGATAGAAGGAGATGGCGACGAAGCGCTCGCCGCCGCTCGTTCCGTCGGCATTGAGCCATTGTGCTTGCCGCAGCGGGAACGGCCCCGATCCCTGCTGGGTCGAGGGCAGAAGCAGCGTCCTGCGCGCCAGCACGGCGGCGACGCAGTCCTCGCTCCAGTCCTGCGGCTGACCGTCGGTCAGCAGCGAGAACTCGCGCCCGCCCATGAAGCGAGCCGAAGGCACCGGATCGCCGAGCGCGTTGACGTTGACCAGCGTGTCTCGGGCCGGATCGAGCTCGACCTTGCCGCCGCCGACCGCCATCGAAACCACCCAGGTGCCGGTCGAGACGACGGAGAAGGGTGGCCGGTCGGACAAGAGATGCGGCAGCAGCGAGGCGTTGGAATCGTGCAGCCCGCAGTACACCGGTGTCTGCGGGTCGAGCCCGATTCGCCGGGCGAGGGCCGGCAGGATCGGTCCTAGCCGCTCCTTCGCCGGTCGCACCGGCGCCATCAGCCGACGCCAGCCCATCTTGTCGACCAGCGACGAGTAGTCGGACGTCCACGGGTTCCACAGATCGGTGTGGCAGCCGAGCGATGTCACCTCGTTGACCGCGACGCCGGTTAGCCGAAGCGCCCAATACTGCGGGTACATCACAATTGCGGCCGCCTTGGCAAATTCCGCTGGAAAGCGCCTCTGCTGCCAGAAGAGCTGCGGGCCGATGTTCAGGCCGGCCGGCAGGCGCGGCGTGCCTGTCTCGACAAAGGGCGGACGGATGAGGTCATAGTCCTCGGCGAATTCGTCTGGTCCCGAAAATTCATAGTCGAGCACCGGCAGCGCCAGGCCGCCGTCGGCGTCGACCAGCACCGCCGTCGCGCCATGGGTGGTGATCGAGATGGCGTCGATGCGCTGCTCGCGGTGCAGTTCGGCGAGGCTATCGAGGATGAACGTCCACAGGCGCTCGATGTCGTGCTGCGGGTAGGGGCCGTCAGTGAGGGGCGCGTTGGCGCTGCGGCGCAGTGCCGTCTCGCGCAGGGTCGCGAGATCGACAAGCGCCACCTTGGCGTTGGTCTTGCCGATATCGATGACGGCGACGTGGCTTACCCGCATTTCTCACACTCGATCGAGGGTCGGTTGGAGAACCCGGCAGGCAGCGTGTGAGAAATGCGGGCCAATCATGCCATATGGAACACGGTTTCCAGCGGCACCGCCACCGGCTCGTTGTCGGCCCTGGTTTCCATCACATCGGCCATGTGCGCCCACCAGCGCTGCATCACCGGATGGCTGGGTAGCTCGGCCATGCCGTGGCTATCGCTGCGCCAGAGCACGCCGAACAAAATGTTGGTTTCCTCGTCGAGATGGATCGAGTAGTCGGAGACACCGGCTTGCTTCAAAAGCGCCACCAGCTCAGGCCAGATTTCGTCGTGGCGGCGCTTGTACTCGGCCTTCATGCCGGGATTGAGCTTCATCTTGAAGGCGTATTTTTCCATCAGGCGAAGCTTCCCTCGCGCAGGCGCCGCCAGACGATGGGCAGCGCAATGACGATGATCAGCAAGAGGCCGATGAAGATCGACATGACGATGCCCGGCACGTTGAGCAGCCCGAGCCCAAAAGTCACCAGCCCCATGATGAAGGCGGCGAGCACGACGCCCAGGATGCTGCCGGCGCCGCCGAGGATCGAGACGCCGCCCAGCACCACCATGGTGATCGCTTCCAGCTCATAGCCTTGCGCGATCGACGGCCTTGTCGAGCCGAGCCGCGAGGTAATCAGCACCGAGGCGATGCCGGACATCAGCCCCGTCAGGCAGAACAGGATGAACTTGATGCGGTCGACGCGCACGCCGGAGAACTGGCAGGCGACCGGATTGTTGCCGATGGCAAAGACGCGGCGGCCGAAGCTCGTGCGATGCAGCACGAACCAGTAGATGAGCGCGGCGACGAGGAACAGCGACAGTTCGAACGAGAAAACCCACCAGACATAGCCCTGGCCGAAGAAGGCGAAGCTCTCCGGATAGCCCTTGTAGGCCTGGTCGCCGAGGATGATGAAGGCGATGCCGCGGAACAGGCTCATCGTGCCGATGGTGACGACAATGGAAGGCAGGCCGAGCCGCGTGACGAGCAGCCCGTTGAAGGCGCCGCAGCCGAGCCCGACAACGATGCCGATGGCCACCAGCACCGGCGTTCCGGCGCCGGCCTGCACGGCCATCCCCATCATCGTCGAGGCGAGCGCCACGATCGCCGCGACCGATAGGTCGATCTCGCCGGAAATGATCAACAGCGCCATGGCGAGCGCGATCAGCGCCTTTTCGGTGAAGTTGAAAGTCAGGTCCGACAGCGACCACGGGTCGAGGAAATAGGGCGAGGCGAAGCTGTTGACCGTGAAGATGAGAACCGCGATGACGACGAGCAGCGCCTCCCAGGAAAAGATCGCGGACGAGAGCGGCTTGTCGAGCCGGGCGGGGGTGTGGCGCGGGTGAGGGGCGTCGGTCATGCCGCTTCCGCCTTTCTGAGGATGATGCGGCCCTGCCGGCGCTCACCGCGCGCATTCAGCACCACGGCCAGGATGATGGCGCTGCCCGATATCGCCATCTGCCAGAAGGGCGAGATGTTGATGACCGGCAGCGCGTTGGAAATGATGCCGAGAAACAGCGCGCCGAGCACCGCCCCGCCGACCGAGCCGATGCCGCCGGCGATCGAGATGCCGCCGATGACGCAGGCGGCGATGATGTTGAGCTCATAGCCGTTGGCGACCTCGACCGATGCGATCACATAGCGCGAGATCCACAGATAGCCGGCGAGCCCGCCGATCATGCCGGAAATGCAGAAGACGATGAATTTTGTCCGGCCGACATCGATGCCGGCATAGACCGAGGCGGTCGGGTTGACGCCGATGGCATAGATCGAGCGGCCGATCTGCGTGCGCGTCATCACCACGAAGAACAGCGCGATCACCAAAAGCGCGATCCACGAAAGCACCGGCAGGCCGAGGAAGGCGGCGCGCTGGAAGTTGATGAAGTCCGGACTCATCTGGTCGGCATTGACCCAGGCGCCGCCGGACACCACGAACGTCGCACCGCGATAGATGGTGAGCGTGCCCAATGTCACCACGATCGAGGGGATGTTCAGCCGCCACACCAGCAAGCCGTTGATGGCGCCGAGCACCAGTCCGACGAGAAGCGCGATGACGATCAGCACCGGGATCGGGATCGCCGGATGCGCGGCGTTGAGCATCGCCACCACCATGCCGGTGAAGCAGAGGTTCGACGCCATCGACAGGTCGATCGAGCGCGTCAGGATCACCACCATCTGGCCGAGCGCCAGGATCATCAGGATCGAAGTATCGTTGAACACCTGGCGCAGATTGGCCGGGTCGGCGAAACCCGGGAAGCGGGTCGAGATCAGGCCGATCAGCACCGCGATTGCCGCAAGCAGCCAGATCTCGCGGTATTTGCGCAAATTCTTCATGCCGCGATCCCCGCTGCGGTTCTAACCAGCGTTTCGGCATCGAGCCCCTTGTTGTCGTGGACGGCCGCGATGCGGCCTTCGCGCATGACGACGACACGGTCCGACATGCCGAGGATCTCCGGCAGTTCGGAGGACACCATGATCACCGACAGGCCTTGCGCGACGAGCTCGGCCATGAAGCCGTGCACTGCGGCCTTGGACCCGATGTCGATGCCCTTGGTCGGCTCGTCGAGGATGATCACCTTGGGCGCAGTCGCCAGCCATTTGGCGATGACCACCTTCTGCTGGTTGCCGCCCGAAAGCGTGCCGACATCCTGGCTGAGCGATGAGGCTCTGAGATCCAGCCGTTCGGTGTAGGAGCGGGCGAGCGCGAACTCCTCCGCCAGCCTGAGCACGCCGGATTTCGAGGTGTGCATGAGCGAGGGTAGCGAAACGTTCTGGAAGATCGGCATCCCGATCACCACGCCCTGCTTGCCGCGCTCCTCCGGCACGTAGACGATGCCAGCCTCGATGGAGTCGGCGGCGGATTTCGGCGCGATCGGCTTGCCGTCCAGCGTGATCGTGCCGCGGCTGGTGCGGGTGATGCCCGATATCGCCTGCATCACCTCGCTGCGCCCGGCGCCGACCAAGCCGTAGAAGCCGAGGATCTCGCCCTTGCGCAGCTCGAAGCCGATATCGTCGAACTCGGTCGGATGCGACAGGCCGGATACGGAAAGCACCGGCGCGCCGATCTTCGGCTCGCGCTGCGGGAAGATGTGGTCGACGTTGCGGCCGACCATCATGCGCACGATCTCGTTCTGGCCGGCATCCTTGAGCAGGCCCTCGCCGACCATCTCGCCGTCGCGGAAGACCGTGTAGCGGTCGGCGATGCGATAGATCTCATCGAACTTGTGGCTGATGAACAGCACCGCCTTGCCTTCGCTCTTCAGGAATTCGATCAACAGGAAAAGCTCCTCGATCTCCTTCATCGAGAGCGCGGCGGTCGGCTCGTCCATGATGACGATGCGCGCATCGATCGACATCGCCCGCGCCACCGCGACCAGATGCTTGTTGGCGATGCCGAGGTCCTTCAGCCTTGCGTCGGCATCGATATGGCCGGCGCGCATCGTCTCCAGCACCTCGCGCGCATTTTTCCGCATGGTGCGCCAGTCGATGGTGCCGAAACGGGTGCGCGGCGCGTGGCCGAGGAAGATGTTCTCGGCGACCGAAAGATCGTCGAACAGCACCGTTTCCTGATGGATGGCGGTGATGCCGTGGCCGAAGGCGGCATGCGCGCTGTGCAGCGTCGTCGCCTCGCCGTCGATGCTGATTTCGCCGGCGTCGGGCTGGTAGATGCCGGTCATGATCTTGACCAGCGTCGACTTGCCGGCGCCGTTCTCGCCGATCAGCGCCGTCACCTGGCCCGGATAGAGCGACAGGCTGACATTGTGCAGCGCGCGGACACCGGGGAAACTCTTCGAAATGCCGGAGAGCGTCAGGCGCGGGGTGGCCGGCTGGGCCGGGCCCGAAAGCGGCCGTTCCGTCTCCACTTTGTGCTGGGCTGTCGTGTCCATATCCGTATCAGGCCCTGAGAGAAGGTCCGTTTGAAGATGCGGCGGGACAATTGTCCCGCCGCACGAGCTTGAAGTCGACCAGGATCAATAGATCTTGGAGAACTTCTCGATGTTGGTCTTGTCGAACTGGAAGGGCGGAGCCATCGCAGCCGAGTTGGTGTCGTCGAGCGTCACCTTGCCGACGCGGCCGATCGACAGCGTGGCGCCGGGCTTGGCCTCTTCCTTCTTCACTGCCAGGTCATGGGCGAGGTAGATCGCCGAGTAGCCGAGGTCGATCGGGTTCCACAGCGCGACCGCCTGGCTGGCGCCGTTGTCGATGAACTTCTTGAACTCGGACGGCAGCGCCAGGCCAGTGACGTTGACCTTGCCGATCAGGTTCGCGTCGGTGACGACCTGTGCGGCGGCGACGACGCCGACGGTGGTCGGCGCGATGATCGCCTTGAGGTTCGGATAGGACTTCAGCAGGCCCTTGGCTTCGTCGGTGCTCTTGGCCGAGTCGTCATCGCCATAGACGGTGGCGACCAGCTTGATCTTCGGGAACTTCTCCGGCAGCACCTTCTTCGCCGCCTCGATCCAGGCATTCTGATTGGTCGCGGTCGACGATGCGGAGAGGATGGCGACGTCGCCGCCTTCCGGCAGGTAGTCGGCGGCGAGCTTGATGATGGTCTCGCCGATCAGGCCGGTGTCCGACGGGTTGAGGTGCAACTGCCGGCCTTCCTTGGCAACGCCGGAGTCCCACGAGATCACGGTGATGCCGCGTTCCATCGCCTTCTTCAGCACCGGCACCAGCGCGTCGGCGTCATTGGCCGAAACCGCGATCGCATTGACCTTCTGCGCGATCAGCGAGTTGATCACCTCGATCTGCGCCTCGGCGGTCGCCTTGGTCGGGCCCGTGTAGATCACCTCGACATCGCCCAGTTCCTTGGCCGCTTCCTCGGCGCCCTTGTTGGCGGCGTCGAAGAAGCCGTTGCCGAGCGATTTCACCACCAGCGCGATCTTGACGTTCTCTGCATAGGCGGCATTCACGAACATGGCGGCGGAAAAGGCCGCCGTAACCAGCAGTTTCTTCAAAAAGCTCATCGAATATCCTCCCTTGAGCGTTGCATTTCCATCGCCGCTGCGGGCCGCTCAGGCCTGCAGTGAAGATTCTTCCTGTGCCGCCTTGCGGGCGACGATCAGCGTTACCCCGGCGGTTTCGAGCATCTTGGCCTCGCGGTCCTCGATGCCGTCGTCGGTGATCACGGTGGCGATGCGCGTCAGTCCGCACAGGATCAGGCTGGAGCGCATGCGGAATTTCGAGGAATCGACCAACACCACCAACTCGTCGGCCTGGTCGATCAGCTTCTGCTCGGCCTGGATCAAGAGCGGGTCGCCTTCCATCAGGCCGAGCGGCCCCAGCCCTTGGGCGCCCATGAACATGCGGCGCGCGTAGAAGTTGCGCGTCACGTCATTGTCGAACGGCGACAGGATGATGTTCTGCTCGCGGTAGATGGTGCCGCCGGACAGCATCACCGTGTTCTTGGAATGCTTGAGCAGGTGCTCGGCGATCGGGAAGGAATTGGTGAAGATCGGCATGCGGCGGCCGGTCAGGAAATGCACCATCTGGAAAGTGGTGGTGCCGCCATTGATGATGATCGGTTCGCCGTCCTTGCACAGGTTCACCGCTTCCCGGGCGATCGCGCGCTTCTGCGCGGCGTTCAGCGTCTCGTTGACCGAGAAGGGGCGGCCGGCGAGGCCGATGAACTGCGGCGGCGAGATCGCCTCGGCGCCGCCGCGCACCCGGCGCAGGCGCTTCTGCACATGCAGCGCCGCGATGTCGCGCCGGATCGTCGCCTCGGAGGAGTCCGTTAGGTCGACCATCTCCTGCACCGTCACCACAGGCTTTTCCTGGACGGCGGACAGAATGATCCTGTGGCGCTCTTTTTCGTGCATGGTTCCTCCCTGCCTGAGCATCTAGGCACTCAAAACGAGCAGTGTCAATCATTTCCGATCATATAATTTCATTTGTGCAGTGCAATATGATCGATATTGATCGTTTATGATTGACAAGAGGGCGTCTTGCGTAGACATTCCCCGCGAAAAGGACCGCACCTTTTTGCGTCCCAAGGGAGGATACCTATGCTCGACAAGCGCTCCGGCTCGCGCCTCGCCAATCTGTGGGATGATGCGAAGGCCAAGGGATTGAGCGACCCGGAGCTGCTGGTCTATCGCTCCAACACGCTCGGCTCCGACAAGCGCGTCACCAACTATGGCGGCGGCAACACCTCGTCAAAGGTCTGGCAGAAGGACCCGCTGACCGGCGAGGAGGTCGAGGTACTGTGGGTCAAAGGCTCGGGCGGCGACAGCGCCTCGATCAAGCTCGACGGTTTCGCCACGCTCTACATGGACAAGCTGCGCGCGCTGAAAGGTCTCTATCGCGGCCTCGCGCATGAGGACGAGATGGTCGGCTACCTGCCGCACTGCACCTTCAACCTCAATCCGCGCGCGGCCTCGATCGACACGCCGCTGCATGCCTTCGTGCCGAAGCCTTGCGTCGACCATATGCATCCCGACGCTATCATCGCCATTGCCGCGGCGAAGGATTCCAAGGCGCTGACGAAGGAGATCTTTGGCGATGCTATCGGCTGGCTGCCCTGGAAGCGGCCAGGCTTCGAGCTCGGCCTGTGGCTGGAGAAATTCTGCCTGGAAAACCCCGAGGCGAAAGGCGTCATCCTCGAAAGCCACGGCCTGTTCAGCTGGGGCGACACGCCGAAGGAGTGCTACGAGACGACGATCTCGGTGATCAACCAGGCGATCGAGTGGTTCGAGCGTCGGTCCGAGGGCGTGGCTATCTTCGGCGGCGAAGTGGTGAAGTCGCTCGATGCGCCTGCGCGCCGCGCGATTGCCGCGAAGCTGATGCCGAGGATCCGCGGCCTGATCTCGGAGAAGAGCCACAAGCTCGGCCATTTCGACGACCAGCCCGCCGTGCTCGAATTCGTCAATTCGAGGGATCTGCGGCCGCTGGCAGCACTGGGCACTTCATGCCCTGACCATTTCCTGCGCACCAAGATCCGGCCGCTGGTGATTGAATTCGACCCGGCGAAACCCGACGTCGACGCCGTCATTGCGCGTCTCGCCGACGACATCGCCGAATATCGCGTCGGCTACCAGGCCTACTACGACAGCTGCAAGCATGCGGACTCGCCCGCCATCCGCGATCCCAATGCCGTTGTCTATCTGATGCCTGGCGTCGGCATGTTCACCTTCGCCGGCGACAAGGCGACGGCGCGTATCTCCGGCGAATTCTATGTCAACGCCATCAACGTCATGCGCGGCGCCTCGACCGTCTCGTCCTATGTCGGCCTGCCGGCGCAGGAGGCCTTCGACATCGAATACTGGCAGCTCGAGGAAGCCAAGCTGCAGCGTCTGCCGAAGCCGAAGGCGCTGGCAGGCCAGATCGCGCTGGTCACCGGCGGCGCCGGCGGCATCGGCCGCGCCACCGCCAACCGGCTGCTGCGCGAAGGCGCCTGCGTGGTGCTGGCCGACATCGACGAGGCTGCGCTCGCCAGCGCCAATGACGAACTGTCGAAAGCCTATGGCAAGGATTTCGTCCGGCCGGTGGTGATCAACGTCACCTCGGAGGACCAGGTCGTCGCGGGCTTCGCCGAGACTTCGGTCGAGTTCGGCGGTGTCGACATTCTCGTTTCGAATGCCGGCCTCGCTTCCTCGGCGCCGATCGAGGAGACGACACTGGCGCTGTGGAACAAGAACATGGACATCCTGTCCACGGGCTATTTCCTCGTCTCGCGCGAGGCCTTCCGGCTGTTCCGCGCCCAGAAGATCGGCGGCAACGTCGTCTTCGTCGCCTCCAAGAACGGGCTTGCCGCCTCGCCCAACGCCGCCGCCTATTGCACGGCCAAAGCGGCGGAGATCCATCTCGCGCGCTGCCTGGCGCTTGAGGGCGCTGAGGCGCAGATCAGGGTCAACGTCGTCAATCCCGACGCCGTGCTGCGCGGCTCCAAGATCTGGTCCGGCGAGTGGAAGGAACAGCGCGCCGCCGCCTACAAGATGTCGACCGACGACCTGGAAGAACACTACCGCTCGCGCTCGATGCTGAAGCGCTCGGTCTTCCCCGAAGACATCGCCGAGGCGATCTACTTCTTCGCCTCCGACATGTCGGCGAAGTCGACCGGCAACATCGTCAACGTCGACGCCGGCAACGCGCAGAGCTTTACGCGGTAAATTGTCAATGACGGCGCTGCCCCTCACCCTTACCCTCTCCCCGTAAGGACGGGGAGAGGGGGCTCGCCAGCGCTGGAGCGCTTCCCTTCTCCCCGTCACTCTACGGGGAGAAGGTGCCGGCAGGCGGATGAGGGGCAGCGCCGGCCGAACGCATTCTTGGGAGGAACAGCATTGTCTGAAGCCATAATTTCCGCCGACCTCGTCGCCAAACATAACGCCGCCCGCAAGGTCGACCTCGAGCGCGACTACGCCTCGCTCGGAGAGCGGCTCGACCGGCGCGGCATCGCCATCGACGCCATCCGCGACAAGGTCGAAAAATTCGCCGTGGCGATCCCGTCCTGGGGCGTCGGCACCGGCGGCACCCGCTTCGCCCGCTTTCCCGGCGCCGGCGAACCGCGCGACATCTTCGACAAGATCGAGGACTGCGCCGTCATCAGCCAGCTGACACAGGCGACGCCGACCGTCTCGCTGCACATCCCCTGGGACAAGGCCGACCCGAACCGGCTGAGGCAGGCGGCGTCCCGCTTCGGCCTTGGCTTCGATGCCATGAATTCGAACACCTTCTCCGATGCCAAGGACCAGGAGCTTTCCTACAAGTTCGGGTCGCTGTCGCACGCCGATGCCGGCACGCGCCGCCAGGCCGTCGAGCACAATCTCGAATGCATCGAGATCGGCGAGACGCTCGGCTCCAAGGCGCTGACGGTGTGGATCGGCGACGGCTCGAACTTCCCCGGCCAGGTCAATTTCGCCAAGGCCTTCGAGCGCTACCTCGACGCCATGCGCGAGATCTATGCTGGGCTGCCGGACGACTGCCGGCTGTTCACCGAGCACAAGATGTACGAGCCGGCCTTCTATTCGACGGTGGTGCAGGACTGGGGCACCAACTACATCATCGCCAGGGAACTCGGCGACAAGGCCTACTGCCTGGTCGACCTCGGCCACCATGCGCCGAACGTCAACATCGAGATGATCGTATCGCGGCTGATCCAGTTCAAAAAGCTCGGCGGCTTCCACTTCAACGATTCCAAATATGGCGACGACGACCTCGATGCCGGCTCGATCGACCCCTACCGGCTGTTCCTGGTCTTCAACGAACTGGTCGATGCCGAGCTTTCCGATGCCAAGGGGTTCGATCCCGCGCACATGCTCGACCAGAGCCACAACGTCACCGACCCGATCGAAAGCCTGATGCTGTCGGCGGTCGAGGTGCAGCGCGCCTATGCGCAGGCGCTGCTGGTCGACCGCAAGGCGCTGGAGGGTTCCAGGAAGCGAACGACGCGCTGATGGCGACGCAGACCCTGAAAGCCGCCTATCGCACCGACGTCGAGCCGATCCTGGCCATGGCTCGGCTGAGGACCGGCGGCGCCATCGATCCGGTCGTCGCCTATCGCGCCGCCGGCTACCGGGCGAAGGTCGCGGCCGAACGGCCGGCTGTCGCCGGCGGCGGTGGTGGGATTGTTTGAGGCCAAGTCGGCGATTGCTCCAGGCAGTTTTTCGATAATCGTCACTGTCGACGCTGCCCCTCATCCGCCTGCCGGCACCTTCACTCCGTGAACGGGGAGAAGAGCGCTGGCTGCGACCTCGGCGTCTGCTCTGCCAGCTTGGCGATTGGCGAAGCCACCGACGAGAGCGCCCCTTCTCCCCGTCACTATACGGGGAGAAGTGCCCGGCAAGGCGATGAGGGGCAGCGCTGACCTCGGCCATTTCCTATCCTTCGGACAAAGACCGAAGCGGAGGCCGGCCCAGCGGGCCGTTTCGATTATTCAATTGTTATTGGACTATCGCGCTCCAAGGGTCTTTCCTAGGCGTCCCCCACGCCCCGGAGTCCCCGCCATGCAACTCACCCGTCGGACGCTGATCGCCGTCAGCCTTTCGCTTACCCTCACCCTCACGCCATCGGCCGCCGTCTTCGCCGCCTCGCCGGCCCCAGCCAAGGGCGAGAACGGCATGGTGGTGACGGCCCAGCATCTCGCTTCGGAAGTCGGTGTCGATGTGCTGAAGAAGGGCGGCAACGCTGTCGATGCCGCGGTCGCCGTCGGCTACGCGTTGGCCGTCGTCTATCCCAACGCCGGCAACATCGGCGGCGGCGGCTTCATGACCATCCGCCTCAAGGACGGCCGTTCGACCTTCCTCGATTTCCGCGAGCGCGCACCGCTCGCCGCGACCAAGACCATGTATCTCGACAAGGACGGCAAGCCGGTGAAGGGCGCCAGCCTCGACGGCTATCTCGCCGTCGGCGTGCCGGGCTCCGTCGCCGGTTTCGAGATGGCACGCCAGAAGTATGGCACGCTCACCAGGCAGGACCTGATGGCGCCGGCGATTGCCTACGCCAGGGACGGCTTCGTCCTCAACCAGGGCGACGCCGCCTCCTTCGCCGGCGGCGCCGAACGGCTGGCCAAGGACCCGGCGGCGGCCGCCATCTTCCTGAAAAAGGACGGCAAGCCCTATGGCATCGGTGAGAAGCTCGTTCAGCCGGACCTCGCCGCTTCGCTGTCGTCGATCTCGGAAAAGGGGCCGGACGCCTTCTACAAGGGCGCGATCGCCGATGCGATCGTCAAGGCAAGCGGGGCCAAGGGCGGCATCCTCGCCAAGAGCGATTTCGAGCAATATGCCGTGCGCGAGCTGAAGCCGGTGACCTGCTCCTATCGCGGCTACGAGATCATCTCTTCGCCGCCGCCGAGTTCCGGCGGCGTCATCATCTGCGAAATTCTCAACGTGCTCGAGCTCTATCCGCTGTCCTATCTCGGCGCGGGGTCGGCCGGAACGGTGCATGTCATGGTCGAAGCCATGCGCTACGCCTATGTCGACCGCAACTCGGCGCTCGGCGACCCGGATTTCGTCGACAATCCGGTCGAGAAGCTGCTCGACAAGGGTTACGCCAAGGACATTCGTGACAAGATCGATCCGTTCCGCGCGGGCGTGTCGAAAGACCTGATGCCGAAAGGCTTCGGCGAGTCGAAGGAGACTACCCACTATTCGATCATCGACAAGGATGGCAATGCCGTCGCGGTGACCTATACGCTGAACGGCTCCTTCGGCGCCGGCGTCGTTGCCGACGGCACCGGCATCCTGCTCAACAACGAGATGGACGATTTCACCCAGAAGCCGGGCGTGCCCAATCTCTACGGGCTGGTCCAGGGCGAGGCCAACGCGATCGAGCCGAAGAAGACGCCGCTATCCTCGATGAGCCCGACCGTGGTCACCAAGGACGGCAAGCCGTTCATGGTCATCGGCAGCCCCGGCGGCTCGCGCATCATCACGATCACGCTGGAGGCGATCGTCAACGTCATCGACCATGGCATGAACATCCAGGAGGCGATCGACGCCCCGCGCATCCATCACCAATGGCTGCCGGACACGGTCTATGTCGAGCCGTTCGGGCTGTCGCCGGATACCGAGAGGCTGCTTGCAGGCATGGGCTACCATCTCGAACTCGCCGACAAGACCTGGGGCCAGGCAGCCGGCATCCTGGTCGGCGGCAAGAGCCTGGGCGAAATCGAGAAGGGCGGCGGCGCCCGCTACAACGGCGCCATCGACAGCCGCGCCGCGGCAGGCGAGGCGCTTGGATACTAGAGCAATTTCAGGAAAAGTGTGTAACGGTCAGGCTCGGCGACTTCGCCGTAGCCTTCCGTCCGGAATTGCGTCAAACCAAAGAGATAAAGCGGTTCCGCCGTTTCCGTGAAACGGTGAAACGCTAGGACTGGTCTAGGCCCGGGTCAGATGACCAGCGTCAGCGTGGAAGCCAAGAGCATAAGGGCGGCGATGCCGACGAACAGGGCATAGAGGCGGGGACGGTCGAGAAGCAGCGCGTTGCCCGATATCCAGGCGGATGTCGCGCCGCCAAGCGCGAACAGGAAGCCGTTGCGGTGGCCGAACGTCATCGAGGCGGCCATCAGCCCGCCAATGATCAGCGCGCCGAACACGATGATGACCGCGACGGCGTATTTCTCGAAGTCGTTGCCACTCCCCATGGCCGGGCCGATCGCGTTCAAACTCGACAGCTCGTCCGGATCGAAGGGGCTGGTCGACCCATATTCGTCATGACCGACGGGTTCTCGCATCACTCAATCTCCGCTGCCCGGCAACAAACCATCAACATCCGCCGAGCGCAACCCGAACGCGCCTTGCCGGGGGCATCCGCCGCGATCTTCAACATCTTCTGGTGCCGACGTGCCACGGTTTGCGGGCGCCATTCAACGATTGCGGCATGGCTTCCGTTCCACGCGCTTGAATTATCTGGAAAAATCGCTGCGCACGATGCCGTGCCGCTGCAGCTTGTCGTAGAAGGTCTTGCGCGGAATCCCCAGCGCCTCGATCGTGCGCCGGACATCGCCGTCATTGCGGCCAAGTGTCTCGCGGATGATCTCGGCCTCGTAGCGCTCGAGCCGTTCGGGCAGCGCCATGGCCGCATCCGATTCGGCCGGGGCAGGGCCTTCGGCGTGGCCGGCATCTTCAAGCCCCAGCACGAAGCGTTCGGCGAAATGGGCGAGCTCTCGCACATTGCCGGGCCAATCATGCTCCCTCAAATGCCGGTGCACGGCCGCCGGCACGGCCGGCATCGCGCGCCGGAAACGGGCGGCTGCGCGCTCGGCGAAATAGCCGAACAAAAGGGCCACGTCGTCGCGGCGCTCGCGCAGCGGCGGGATCGACAGCGTCACCACGTTCAGCCGGTAGTAGAGGTCCTCGCGGAAGGCGCCGCGCTGGGCTGGATCGCCGAGATCGACCTTGGCGGCGGCGACGACGCGCAGGTCTACAGGCCGAATTTCGTTGGTGCCGAGCGGCGTCACCTCGCGCATTTCCAGCACCCTCAGCATCTGCACCTGGGTCGAGGGCGGCATGCTCTCGATCTCGTCGAGGAACAGCGTGCCGCCGCTCGAATGCTCGATGCGGCCAATGCGCTTCTTCTGCGCGCCGGTGAAGGCGCCGGCCTCATGGCCGAACAATTCGCTCTCGATCACGGTCTCCGGCAGCGTGCCGCAGTTCAGCGCCACGAAATTGCCCTGCGCGCGGCGGCTCCAGCGGTGCAGAAGGCTCGCCACCACCTCCTTGCCGGAGCCGGTCTCGCCGGTCACCAGCACGTCGACGTCGGTGTCGGCGATCTGCCTCAGCGTCCGGCGCAGCCGCTCCATCGCCGGTGTCTGGCCGATCAGCGGCAGGCTGTCCTGTGCCTGCTCGGCCGCCTCGCGCAAGGCGCGGTTCTCCATCACCAGTCGGCGCTTCTCCGCTGCCCGCCACACACTCTGGGCCAGCCGGTCGGCGGCGAAGGGTTTGGTGATGAAGTCGTAGGCGCCGTCCTTGATCGCCTTCACGGCCATGGCGATGTCGCCATGTCCGGTGACGAGGATGACTGGAATGGCCGGATCTACCTCCACGATGTGGTCGAAAAGCTGCAATCCGTCGATCTCGGGCATGCGGATGTCGGACACCACCACGCCGGCGAACCCGGCGTCGAGCCCGGCCAGAGCCTCCCTCGCCACCGAAAACGCCGATACCGCGAAACCGGCGAGCTCCAGCGTCTGCCGCGTCGCCTTCAGGAGATCGGCGTCGTCGTCGATCAGGATGACCGGGGTGGGCTGGTTGGTCGTCATGCTAGGCTGCTTTCGCAAGATGGATGGTGAAACGGGTGCCCCCCGCGCCGCTCGCGACCTCGATGCGCCCGCCATAATCGGCGACGATGTCCTTCGAGATGACGAGGCCTAGCCCAAGCCCTTTTTCCTTCGAGGTGTTGAAGGGCGTGAACAGCGATTTCAGGATCGCCGGCGGAATGCCAGGGCCGTTGTCCGAGACGCTGAGCACCACGCCGTCGTCTCTTTCCTCGACCGAAACCTCGACCCTGGCGCCGTCGCGGCCGTCCAGTGCCTCTAGCGCGTTCTGGAACAGGTTGATCAACACCTGTTCCAACCGCACCCGATTTCCCATCACCTTGAGCGCAGGCGGCGGCAGCGTGATCTCGAGCGCGTCGAGCCGGCCGGCGAAACGGCTCCTGAGCAGCACCACCGCGCCCTCGATGACGCCGCGCAACTCGACCGGCTCGGCCGCGGTGCGGCCCTTGCGGGCGAAGGTTTTCAACTCTTCAGTGATGGTGCCGATGCGCTCGGTCAGCGCCGCGATTGCGCCGAGGTTTTCTCCGGCCGGGGCAGTCTGCTTGCGGTCGAGGAAGACGCGCGCATTGTCGGCATAGGCGCGGATGGTCGCCACCGGCTGGTTGATCTCATGCGCGACACCGGCGGCGACCTGGCCGAGGATGGCTAGCCGATTGGCCTGCACCAGCTCCTGCTGCACCACCTGCAGCTTGGCCTCGGTGCTGCGATGGTCGGTGATCTCCGCCTGCAGACGGTCGCGGGCGCGGCTCAGATCCTCGGTGCGCTCGACGACTCGACGTTCGAGCTCGGCGCGCGTCGCCTGTTCGGCGGCGATCCGCATCTGCGCGGATTGCCGGCGCCATAAGAGATAGGCGGCAAGGCCGATGAGCGGCCCGATGACGCCAAGCGCCAGGAGCCGCATCTCGCGCTGGGCGGCGGCGATCGGCGCCTCGGCCGGAACGAGATAGTCGAGCCGCCACGGCGTCGAGGCGACCGGCGTCGACAGCCTGAGATACTCGCCGTCGCTGCCGCCCGGCGTGATCGCATGCACTATGGACACGTCGGCGCTCAAGGTTTCCGGCCGCGCGATCGGCAGCGGCACCAGCGGCGCGTCGCCGAACTGCTGGCTGTCGCGGATTTCGGCAAGGGTGGCGCCGGCAAGCGGCGCCGTCGTCATGAAACGCCAGGACGGCACGCTGGTGATCAGCACGACGCCATGCTCGTCGCTGACATAGGCCGGGCGGTTCGCCTCGTGCCAGTCAGCCTCGAGCTGGTCGAACTCCATCTTGACGACGACGACGCCGAGCGGCGCCGAGGCGCTGCCGACCCGGCGCGAGATGTAGAGGCCCGGGCGCTTGCTGACATTGCCGAGCGCGAAATATTCGGCCGTCCCCGTCTGCATGGCGCGGGAGAAATAGGCGCGGAAGCCGTAGTCGTTGCCGACGAAGCTGGTCGGCTCGCGCCAGTTGCTCGACGCGACCGCCAGGCCGTTGGTGCCGGTGACGTAGAGCACCGACGCCTTGGTGCCTGACACCAGCCCTTCGAGCTTGCGGTTGAGCACGTCGATCGCGGCAGCGCTGCGCGCGGCCAGCGCGTCATGCACCTGCTGGTCCTCGGACAGGAGCAGCGGCAGCGCGCGCGGGTTTTCCAGCACGGCGCGCAGCAGCGCCACCTTCAGATTGGCGTCGGTGCGCCCCTGTGCGGCAAGCGCGTCGACCTCGACCGCGCGGCCATAGAGGCCGGCGCCGTAGAGTGCCGCGGCGATGATGGCGAGCGCCACGCCGGCAAACAGCAGCCAGGCCCGGCGCGCCCTTCTGCCGAGCTGCTCGGGCGTTGGAGAAAGGCCGGCAATAGAGCCGGCGGCGGGGCGCTGCAGCATCGCCCATCTGTGCATGATTTCGCACAAAACACAATTCGACCCATGCGGATGGCCGCACGTAGCCATCAGACCGGGCGGCCAGCGGATCGAAAAAAGCCAACAAAATCAAAGCAGCTGCCCGCCGGCGGAAACTGGCACGCGGGTTGCAACGACGGAGTCGGCAGTCGCGAGGCTGTTGGAGGTCAAATGCCCCGGGAGGTCGAGCCTTTCGATCGGGGCGCAACGGAGGACGTCATGCAGACAACATTCGCTGCCGCCGAGCCGCGCGGCAAAATGCCCTTTTATCGGCATCTCTATGTGCAGGTCCTGGCGGCCATCGCCGCCGGCATCCTGCTTGGCCACTTCTATCCCGAACTCGGCGCGTCGCTGAAGCCGCTCGGCGATGCCTTCATCAAGCTGGTCAAGATGGTGATCGCGCCGGTGATCTTCCTGACGGTGGCGACCGGCATCGCCGGCGTCTCCGACCTGCACAAGGTCGGCCGCGTCGCCGGCAAGGCGATGATCTACTTCCTGTTCTTCTCGACGCTGGCGCTGATCGTCGGCCTCGTCGTCTCCAACGTCGTCCAGCCCGGCGCCGGGATGCACATCAATCCGGCGACGCTCGATGCCAGCAAGGTGTCGACCTTCACCGAGAAGGCGCATGACACCACCATCGTCGGCTTCCTGATGAACATCATTCCCGACACGATCACCGGCGCCTTCGCTCAGGGCGATATCTTGCAGGTGCTGTTCTTCTCGGTGCTGTTCGGCGTCGCCCTCGCGCTGGTCGGCGATCGCGGCCGTCCTGTGGTCGACTTCCTGCAGGCGCTCACCGCGCCGATCTTCCGCCTCGTCGCCATCCTGATGAAGGCCGCCCCCATCGGCGCCTTCGGCGCCATGGCCTTCACCGTCGGCAAGTACGGCATCGGCGCGATTGCCAACCTCGCCTTCCTGATCGGCACCTTCTATCTGACGTCGCTGCTCTTCGTGCTGGTCGTGCTCGGCGCGGTGGCATGGTACAACGGCTTCTCGATCCTGGCGCTGATCCGCTACATCAAGGAAGAGCTGCTGCTGGTGCTCGGCACCTCGTCCTCGGAAGCCGCCCTGCCTGGCTTGATGGCCAAGATGGAGCGCGCCGGCTGCAACCGCTCGGTGGTCGGCCTGGTCATCCCGACCGGCTATTCCTTCAACCTCGACGGCACCAACATCTACATGACGCTGGCCGCGCTGTTCATCGCCCAGGCGACCGACACGCCGCTCACCTTCGGCGACCAGATCCTGCTCCTGCTCGTCGCCATGCTGAGCTCCAAGGGTGCCGCCGGCATCACCGGCGCCGGTTTCATCACGCTCGCCGCCACGCTCTCGGTCGTGCCTTCGGTGCCGGTCGCCGGCATGGCGCTGATCCTCGGCGTCGACCGCTTCATGTCGGAATGCCGGGCGCTGACCAACTTCGTCGGCAACGCGGTCGCGACCATCGTCGTGGCGCGCTGGGAAGGCGAACTCGACCAGACGCAATTCGCCGCCGCCATGGCTGGCCAGTTGCCGGAAGAGGCCGACCTGGCGCTGTCCGGGGGTCTCCAGCCCGCCTGATCCAGTCAGGCGCCTCCCAAGCCTGGAGAGGCCGCGGCCGGTAAAACCGGTCGCGGCCTGTTCTTTTTGCCGGTCGCCGCATAGGGTGGCGCGGGCCTTTCGTCCGGCCTGGTCGCAAGCGGCGAGGGGCCGGCATGAGCAGCACGTTTCCCGAGATCTACCTGATCCGCCATGGCGAAACCGAATGGAGCGCCTCGGGCAAGCACACCGGCCGCACCGACATTCCGCTGACGGCGAAGGGCGAGCAAGCCGCCCGCGGCCTCGCCGATCGGCTCAAGGGCCTCACCTTCCAGGCCGTATGGTCGAGCCCTTCGCAACGCGCCTTCAATACCTGCACCTTGGCCGGCTTCGGGGCGGCCGCGATCAAGAAGCTCGACCTGCAGGAATGGGACTACGGCGCCTATGAAGGCGTGACGACGAAGGAGATCGTCGTCGGTCGCCCTGGCTGGAACGTGTTTCGCGACGGCTGTCCGGGCGGCGAGCAGGCCAGCGATGTCGGCGCCAGGGCCGACGCCATCATCGCCGCGCTTCGCGCTGTCGCCGGCAATGTGCTCATATTTTCGAGCGCGCATTTCCTGCGCGTGCTAGCGGCGCGATGGATCGGACTGCCGCCTGACGGCGGCGAGCATTTCGTGCTGGACACCGCAAGCCTCAGCATCTTCGGCTACGAGCATGACCTGACCGAGCCGGTGATCCGCCGGTGGAACCAGAAATAGCTTGGCTTGGCAAAATCGATACCTTGGCGTTGGCCGAAACACCCGTCGGTTCGTCATTCTAGGGCGAAGCAAGGAGCGAAGCGACGCAGCGCAGACCCTAGAATCCATGCCGTTACTTCAACGCGTTGCAACGGTGCAGAACGATCTCAGTTCTGCACAGCCTCTACCTTTCGAGTGAGGTCACGGCATGGATCCTCGGGTCTGCGCGTTCGCTTCGCTCCCGCTCCGCCCGTGGATGACGAAGTTCGGGGCGCAGCCACTAGGCAACTAGCATCGCTACTTCCTCCGCCGTCAAATGCCGCGCCTTGCCCTTGGCGAGATCGCCGAGCTGCAGGCGCCCGATCGCCACCCTGATCAGCCTCAACACCTCGACGTCGAAGGCGCCGAGCAGCCGGCGGATCTGGCGGTTGCGGCCTTCGTCGAGCACGACCTCCAGCCAGGCCGTGCGGCCGCCGCTGCGCAGCAGCTCGATCGAGCGCGCCGTCAGCAGTTCGCCGTCGACCGTCGCGCCGTCGCGAAACCGTGCCAGCATGGCGTCGTCGGGCGCGGTGCCGATCTGCACGTGATAGGTCTTGTCGACATGCGAGGCCGGATCGAGCAGTCCGTTCGCCCAGCGCGTGTCATTGGTCATCAAAAGCAGGCCTTCGCTGGCCTTGTCCAGCCGCCCGACGGGCGACACGAAGGGCAAGTCGAGCCCCTCGAGGCAATCGTAGACCGTGCCGCGTCCTTCGGGATCGTCGCGGGTGGTGACCAGCCCGCGCGGCTTGTTGATCATCAGATAGACCTTGCGCTCGGCAACGACCTGCTCGCCGTCAACCGCGATGCGGTCGCGGTCGAGGTCGACGCGCAGCGACGGATCGCGCGCGACCTTGCCCGCCACCCGCACGCGGCCTTCCGCGATCAGCACTTCTGCCTGCTTGCGCGAGCACAGCCCAAGCTTCGACAGCGCGCGGCTGAGGCTGACACCCGCGCCCGGAGGTCGTCTGATGCTGTGCGGCGGCGGTCGTGCCATGATCCGGCGTTCTTTCCCGATGGACGGCGACAGATGCCACGGGCGGCGGCGGGATCGCAAGCCGCAGCGTTTGCGGTGAGGTGGGCCGGTTTTTGCCGAATGCCTGTCGGGCAGGATGATCGACGCGTTAAGACGTCATTCCACTGGCGGCGCGCTCAGTCGCCGGAAGGAAACGCCGTCGAACACTGCTGTCACGAAGTCGGTGACGGACATCTTGCGCTTGCGCCCGTCGCTGCAGGCATAGACCGGCCAGCCGTCGTCGCTGCATTCGCTGGCCAGGCAGATCTGGGCGAGGCAGTTCCCCGCGGTCAGCCGGAAACCGCCCTTGCCGGCGAAGCCCTGCAAGAGACTGCCGTCCGCCGCGCGCCACGTCCGTTGGCTGAATTCCGTCCGCAACAGGCGTGGTTCCAGGGGGACCGCAAGGTCGGCATCGCCGGAGCGCCCGGCAAGCTGAAACCGGAACCGCGCCATGGCGGTCGTGTAGGCCGTGACGGTATCCGATTCATGCGCATAGGCAGTCGCCAGACTGGCATGGTCGAGCAGATGAGACACACGCTCGCCTGCCTCGACCGGCATCATCAAGGCAACGATGGCAACAAAGGCGAAGCAAGCTCGCGACATCGATCTTCCAGCAGCCATACCGATCCGGCGTGCCGGTCTGCCCCCCGGTTCGCCTGCGGCAGCATCGTGCCAATCGGCGCACGGCGCAAGCCGCCCAAAAGCGGTTGGTTGCGCCTGGCGCAACATAAGAAATACGAGAGGCGATCGTTGCCTATGGCTCTTGATTCTTGTGGGAGAAAAATGGTGCCCAGAGGCGGATTCGAAGCGAAGGAAATCTGGCTTTGTTTCCAAATAGTTGACGCCCACACAAGAGCAGGGATAGCCAACAAAAATACCAACAAAATATTTCTGTGGATTGGTTCGGTTCCCGGAAATCGCTCTATTCGCTCAATGCCATCGCATCCCAACCTTATCTCAGAAGCGGAGCGTTGAGCAAGTCGCAGGTCCGCTGCTGCCTCCAATTTCCCCGAGATCTGATCGCCCTTACCACTTGAAGATGGCGGCGAGAGCGTCTTTCGACTTGACGCTTACGTCCTTGAAAATATTGAACTTTTCGCGGCATTTGTTACACAGTCTGTTACACGGCTACAGCGTTAATTTAAGCTCTCGGCATCTGAGCTCGCGCGCCCGAGCATCGACCTAATCCGATACTGGCTCGGGGCATCGTTGCTCCCGGAGCTTCAGCGTAGTCTCGCAAAAATTCCCAAGCCGCTTCGGGGCTGACGAGTCTGCGAAGCCGACGAGCGATAGGCAATACCGAGACGCAGACATTACGTGACGGCACTTGATATTGCAGTGCAGCAAGCGTAGAGCACCGCCCGCTTATGGGAGTGTCGTCCATGGCCCTTACCAATGCTGGTAACGAGGCAGAACCTGTCGAACAATCGAGCCATTCTGAGGTCGAGCAGCACAGCACCAAGGTGCTGATGCTGGGCGCGTTGGGCGTGGTTTACGGCGATATCGGCACCAGCCCGATCTATGCATTCCGAGAGGCGTTGCACGCATCGGCCGGTGGCAACGTCGCCAACCGTGGCGACATCCTCGGCGTACTCTCGCTGATCATCTGGTCGCTGACGATCACCGTCACCATCAAATACATCATGTTCGTGCTCCGTGCCGACAATCGCGGCGAGGGCGGGGTGCTGTCGCTGATGGCGCTGGCGCGCAACAGTTTCCCGACGCGCTCGGCGGTGATCCTCGGCATCGGCATTGTCGGCGCGGCGCTTTTTTTCGGCGACGCAGTCATTACGCCGGCGATCTCGGTGCTGTCGGCGGTCGAAGGTATGAATGTCGTCACGCCGACCTTCCAGCCCTATGTGGTGCCGCTGACACTGGCCATTCTGGCGGTCGTGTTTGCGGTACAGCGGTTTGGCACCGGCGGCGTAGGATTGGTGTTCGGGCCCGTTACCGCGCTGTGGTTCCTGGCCATCGGCCTTTCCGGCCTCAACCACATCATGGACGACCCGGAAATCCTGCTGGCAATCAGCCCGCATTATATCGTGTCATTCCTGATCAACTCGCCCGAAGTCGCCTTCGTCACGGTTGGTGCGGTTTTTCTCGCCGTCACCGGCGCTGAGGCGCTCTATGCCGACCTCGGCCATTTCGGGCGCAAGCCGATCGTGCTTGCCTGGCTGGCCATCGTGTTTCCTTGCCTGTTGCTCAACTATGTCGGGCAAGGCGCCTTCGTGCTGGCGAATGGCGGTGTCGTCGGTCATCCCTTCTTCGAGATGAACGAAGGCCGGATGCTTATCCCGATGGTGGTGCTGGCGACGGCGGCGACCGTGATCGCCAGCCAGGCGGTGATCTCCGGCGCTTTCTCGCTGACCAGGCAAGCAGTGCAGCTCAACATGCTGCCGCGCCTGGAAATCCTGCATACGTCGGAAAGACAATCCGGCCAGATCTATATGCCGCGCGTCAACATGCTACTGGCGCTCGTGGTGATGCTGCTGGTGGTCGGCTTTGGCGAATCTAGCAAGCTTGCCTCGGCCTACGGCATTTCGGTGACAGGCAACATGCTGGTGACGAACATACTGCTTTATGTCGTCATGACGCGCATCTGGAAATGGCCGCTCGGCGTCGCGATAGCCTTAATGGCGGTGTTCGTCTTCATCGATACCGGCTTCTTTGCAGCCAACATCGTCAAGGTATTCGAAGGCGGCTGGGCCTCGCTTGCCATTGCCGCAGTGATCGTGATGACCATGTGGACTTGGATAAGAGGCACCAGGTATCTATTCGACAAGACGCGCAGGAACGAGATTCCGCTCGATTCCCTTGCAGGCAATCTGTTGAAGAGGAAACCGCAGCTGATGTCCGGTACGGCCGTGTTCCTGACCAGCGATCCCGCCAGCGCGCCGACCGCGTTGATGCACAGCCTGAAGCACTACAAGGTGCTGCACGAACAGAATGTCATCCTCTCGGTGGTGACGGCGCAACAACCCGTCGTGCCCGACAGTGACCGGGTCAAGATGGAAACGATCAACGAGCTGTTCATGCGGGTGACGCTGACCTTCGGCTATATGGAGCAGCCCAATATCCCGCGCGCGCTGGCGATCTGCCGCAAGCAGGGCTGGAAGTTCGACATCATGACGACCTCTTTCTTCCTGTCGCGGCGCTCGCTCAAGGCCTCGCCCAATTCCGGCATGCCGGTCTGGCAGGACAAGCTGTTCATCGGGCTGGCGCGCACGGCGGCCGACGCAACGGAATATTTCCAGATCCCGACCGGACGCGTCGTCGAGATCGGAACACAGGTGGCGATTTAGTGCATGCCGCAGTTCAGCAGCTGAGAAGCCACTTGAGCGTGTCCATAGAAAGCGCCTCACTGAATACCAAACATCCCCATCCTCTGTTTGGTACGTTTCCAACTCTTGATATCTTGGAATTGACCAAGGATCGCTGCTTGGGTTCTGTCTCGGGAGGCGCGACTTCGGTGAGCAGAACTCTAGCAGCCCTTTCCCAGACTCTCCGCATGAATCGGAGTAGCCTGCTTCCATCGGCGATTTACATGTGGCATCGCCGTTGAGCGACGGCCACCCTTCCGCCCTAATGGGAGGAACAGCTATGGTCAGTAACACCAGCTCAATGAGTGGCATTGCCTATCCCAGCGACCTGGCTTTGTTGAAGCAGGTCTTTGATCGTGTCTGCGCCGAGGCAGGTATCTCCGTTAGTAGCATGCAGGCGGAGCGCCTGAGCGTGAGCGTAATGGCACTGTTCTCGGACGGCGAGTTCGATGAGGCCGTTCTTTATGAACGCCTTAAGCTTGATGCCCGCTCCTTGCCCAGAACGGGCAGCGTATGACCTCCGATCATCAGGAAGTCCTCACGAGCCTTGTAGCTCGTTATGAAACCGTAGTGTCGATACAGGACCGGATCGTTGAGCACGACCGGCGTTTCGGGCCTAGCATCCGAATTGGATGAAGTCCTACTGGAGCGGCTGCTCGTCTCGTTACGGAAGGCCCGCGTCGCCCTGGAGCTGGGCGGTGATCAGGGTGGATTTGCGGCGATAGCGTTCCTCGACGATTTCGAACAGATGGAAGCGCTGTTGGTCGGTGAGGCTGTGAGTTCCGAAGTCATCGAGGATGAGCAGTTGCGCGCGGGTGAGTTTGTCGATGAGGCGTGGGAAGCGGCCATCGAGACGAGCGAGCGCCAAATCCTCGAACAGGCGCGGCACGCGCACATAGAGCACGGAATGATCGAGCCGTGCCGCTTGCCGTCCGAAGGCGCAGGCCAGCCACGACTTGCCGGTTCCGGTCTGGCCGGTGACGATCAGGTTCTCATGAGTTTTCAGCCATTTGCCCTGGGCGAGCGCCATGGTGCTGCGCCGGTCGAGTCCGCGCGGCGCGGCAAAGTCGATGTCCTCGATGCAGGCTTCGGGAAAGCGCAGCCTGGCTGAGGCGAGCCGGTTCCGGACGCGCTTGTCGGCCCGCATGGCGACCTCGCGGTCGAGCATCAGGCCGAGCCACTCGTCACGGCTGAGTTCGTTGGCGTTGTTGCGTTCGGCCAGTTCGCGCCAGGCGGCAGCCATGCCGGCCAGACCGAGGGCCTGCATCTGGTCGAGGGTAGGGTTCGTCAGCATTCTTTCTTTTTCCTTCACGGTAATAGGTGGAGCCGCGGATGTTGGCGTCTGGGGTGTCGGCTTTGCCGGTTCTGCGGAGCTGGCCCGGTCGAGGCCGGCTTTGAGGATGGCGGTGACGGAGGAGTAGGCGATCGCGTTGATCAGCAGCGCCCGCTCGCAGGCGGCATCGAGACGCTCCGGCCCATAGCGCGGCGCCAGCGACAGGATGCCCATGGCCGAGCGATATCCCTGTTCCGGATGCGGCCGGTCGCGCATCATGCGCTCGACCAGGATGGCGGCGTTGGGGCCGATCCTGGCCGCCCTGCTGATCAGGCTGGCCGGCGTGGTGTTGGCGTAGCGCTGGTGCGCCTTGGGCATGTGTTCGTTGACGGTGACATGGCCGGAACGCTGTGAGCGACGGACATGGCTGGCGACACGCTGGTGATCGTGGAAGATCTCGACCACTCGATGCGTGAGCCGCACCTCGACGGTGCGCCCGATCAGCC
>NZ_RZOF01000130.1:0-14964 GCF_003998955.1 Mesorhizobium sp. M4B.F.Ca.ET.017.02.2.1
AATGCCGTAGGGCATGAGATAGTCGGTGGTTTCGGTCGCATCGTTGATGCTGATGATGGCGACCAGCGGCCGCTGCTGCCGTCGCGGCTTCAGCGCCGCTATCGTGGCGTCCGCCTCCTGCCTGTCGATCGCCGGCGCGGCGAGGGCCCCGGATGCCGGCGGCAGCGACAGCACCCATCCCGCCCCAGCCACAAGGACAAGCAGGACGGCGGCGACTCCGCTCCACAAGATGGTCCGCAAGCGCATAGTTCACTCCCATCAGGTCGAAGGATTGACCCGAAGTGTAAAGACGCTAGGCTTTGTCCGAAATGACATAAATCGTGCAAAAACTGCCATGAAACGGACAGTCGCGATCATTATCCATCCGGGTTTCCAGCTGCTGGATGCCGCGGGCCCGACGGCGGCCTTCGAGATCGCCGGTCGTTTCTGCCCCGGCAGCTATGAGCTCGCGATGCTGGCGCCAGGCGGCGGCGCGATCGAAAGCTCGTCGGGCATCGGCCTGTCCGCGACGCCCCTGCGCGACGAGCGCTTCGACACGGTCATCATTTCCGGCGGCGAGATCGTGCGCTCGCTGGCGGCGGCCGAACAGATCGCCGCCTGGCTGAAACGCGGCCGCGCGCGGCGGATCGCCAGCGTCTGCTCGGGCGCCTATCTGCTGGCGGAAGCCGGGCTGCTCGACGGGCGCCGCGCCACCACGCATTGGGCAAGCACGGACGATTTCGCCCGCCGCTATCCGAGGATCAGCGTCGATGCGGACCGCATCTTCGTCCACGATGGCGATGTCTGGACCTCGGCCGGCATTTCCGCCGGCATCGACCTCGCGCTCGCCCTCATCGAGGACGATCTCGGCCAGGACGTCGCGCGCCGCACTGCGCAGCAGCTTGTCGTCCACCAGCGCAGGTCCGGCCAGTCGCAGTTTTCCTCGCTGGTGGAGCTCGGCGGCCGCACCGGCCGCTTCGCCGATTTGATTGAGTGGATGCGGGACCATCTCGCCGAGCCGCTGACGGTCGAGGTTCTCGCCGACCGCGCAGCCATGAGCCCGCGCCACTTCGCCCGTGCCTTCACTGGAGAAACGGGAACTACGCCTGCCAAGGCCGTGGAGCGGCTGCGCCTGGAAACCGCCCGAACCGCGGTGGAGACCAGCTCCGCCTCTCTCGATCGTATCGCCGCCGCCACCGGTTTCGGCGATCCCGGCCGCATGCGCCGCGCCTTCATGCGCGGCTTCGGCCAGCCGCCCCAGGCGCTGCGGCGCTCGGCGCGGCGATAGCGGCCCTCCGCGTCAGCCCAGCTCGAGCGTCGTTATGCCGAACACCCTGGCTTGCGCGTTTGCCGGCACGCCTCCCCGATACATCCGGGTCGTGCTGAAGCCGGGCGACAGGCCGGCGGCCCGAAGCGCCGCAATGAAATCCGCATCGGCCACCGGCACGTCGATGTGCAGCGTGCCCCTCATCATGTCGGTCAGCGCGGCCAGCAGCCGCAGCGCGGTCTCGGTATCGTCGGCGAACAGCGGCCCGACCTTGAACCCTTCCCGGCACTGCCGCGCCACGCCGTAGCCGCAAGTCCGGCCGGCTTTCATGGCCAGCAAGGCAACGCGGGGCGGCTGCAGCCATCTTTCAAGGAAAGCCGGGCGTGGCGCCGGGAAACAGCCGCGGTCATAGGCGAGGACGTCGGCAGTCAGATCGGGCGTCAGCGGCCGGATGTCGCCGCCGCCGGCGAGACCTGCGGCATGGCCGCTGTAGCGGAGCGTCTCGTAGGCGGGCTGAAATCCCATGCGCCGGTAATTGGGCTGCTGCTCGACGACACCGTCGAGGCCGATCGTGCGATTGCCGAGCCGCGCCATGCCGGCGTCCCAGACCGCCTTGCCATGCCCCTCGCCGCGCCGGTCGGGACGGCAGATATAGAGGCCGATGAAGCCGAAGCGGTCGCCATAGGCGACGGCCGAGATGCCGGCCACCATCTGGCCGTCGACGAAGGCGCCGATGAAGCCTTCGGGGTCGGCCGCCTGGAACAGGGCGGCATCGCCAAAGCCCGGGTTCCAGCCTTCGCCCGCGGCCCAGTCGACAAGCATTTCCACCTCTTGCGAAGCGAGCACGCGGATTGTTCTCGGCATCGTATCACTCGGCGGCGACGGCACCCGGGGCGAAGGATTTCAGAACGCCACGATAGGGCTTTGCCAGCGGGTTTGCATAGGCGCCGCGTTTGGATGTCGACAGGCCAAGCGCAATCAGCGCCTCGGCCTGCTTCACTGCGGCGCCGACGCCGTCGATGACCGGCACGCGGAACTCCCGTTGCAGTTCGGCGGCAAGATCGGCCATGCCGGCGCAGCCGAGCACGATCGCCTCGGCGCGATCCTGCTCGATGGCGCGCGCGATCTCGTCGCGCAGCTTGACGATGGCGCCCGACGACGGGTCCTCCAGCGCCAGGACCGGAATGTCGGCGGCGCGCACGCGGGCTCGCGCGGCCATGCCGTAGCGCCGCACCAGCTCTTCGACCGGCACGCGCGAACGTTCGGTGGTGGTCACCACGCTGAAACGCTGGGCAATGAAGGAGGCGACGCTGAGCGCCGCTTCGCAAATGCCGATGACCGGGATGGTCGCCATGGCGCGCGCCGCGTCCAACCCGGTGTCGTCGAAGCAGGCAATGATCGCCGCCTGCGCGCCGGCACGCTCGCCGGCGGCGATCTCGACCAGCAGGCCGGGCACGGCAAGTGCTTCGTCGTAGTAGCCCTCGATCGACACCGGCCCCATCGACGAGGTGACTGCGAAGATCTCCGTCGAGACGCTGGCAACCGAGCGGGCGGCCGCCGCGACGGTTTCGGTCATGCTGGCGGTCGTGTTCGGGTTCACCACAAGAATCTGCACGTTGGCTCCGTTCAGGCTCGCGCCCGGCGGCGGCCGACATAGACGATCGCGCCGAGCGTCAGCAGGATCACCAGGAAAGAGAACACGGTGGTCACCGTGCCAAGCGCATAGAGCACCGGCGTCGTTACATTCGTCGTCATGCCGTAGATCTCGAGCGGCAGCGTGTTGAAGCTGCCCGACGTCATCAGCGTGCGGGCGAACTCGTCATAGGAAAGCGTAAAGCCGAACAGGCCGACGCCGATCAGGCTGGGCGCGATCATCGGTAGCACCACATGCGCGAAGGTCTGCCAGGACGACGCCCCGAGATCGCGCGCGGCTTCCTCATAGGCCGGCGAGAAGCGGTTGAAGACGGCGAACATGATCAGCACGCCGAACGGCAAGGTCCAGGTCAGATGCGCGCCGAAAGCCGACGTGTACCAGGCGGGACGAAAGCCGATCTGCTGGAAGACGACGCCGATGCCGAGGCTGATGATGATCGACGGCACGACCAGGCTGGCGACGGCGAGATAGAACAAGGCCGCGGCGCCGCGAAACTTGCGACGGAAGGCGAGCCCGGCGAGCAGCGACACCGTGACCGTTACCGCCATCACCATCAGGCCGAGCGCCAGCGAGCGCCTGAAGCTGCCGCCGAAATCGCCTACCGCCTGCTTCTCGAACAGATTGGCGAACCAGTGCAGCGAGACGCCGTTGAGCGGGAAGGTCAGCCCGCCATTCTCGCCTTGGAAGGACAGGATCAGGATCGCCGACAGCGGCCCGTAGAGAAACAGCACGAACAGCGCGAAGAACGCCGCCAGCAGGTAGAATTCGAGAGTTCGCTTCTCGCGGTGCATCGCCTCAGAGCTCCTTGCGGATGTCGACGATGCGCAGGATGCCGGCGACCATCAAAAGCACCAGCACCAGAAGCACCACCGCGTTGGCGGCGGCGGCCGGATATTGCAGCAGCGACATCTGGTTCTTCATCATCAGCGCGACCGAGGCGCTCTGCCCGCCCGACATCACCTGGACGGTGGAGAAGTCGGCCATCACCAGCGTGACGACGAAGATGGTGCCGATCGCCATGCCTGGCTTGGCCAGCGGGATGACGACGTTCCACAAAATTTGCCAGCCGGAAGCGCCGGCGTCGCGCGCGGCCTCGAACAGCGAGCGGTCGATGCGCATCAGCGTGTTGAAGATCGGCGTCACCATGAACAGCGTGTAGAGATGCACCATGGCGAGCACCACGGCGAATTCGGAATAGAGCAGCCATTCGACCGGCTTCGGCACTAGCCCCAGCTGCACCAGCGTCGAGTTGACCAGCCCGTTGCGGCCAAGCACCGGGATCCACGAGATCATGCGGATGATGTTGGAGGTCAAGAACGGCACGGTGCAGACCAGGAACAGCACCATCTGCATGGCCGTGGTGCGGATGTGGAAGGCGAGGAAATAGGCGACCCAGAAGCCGATTAAGAGCGTCAGCGCCCAGACGATGGCCGCGTATTTCAGCGTGTTGAGATAGGTCTTCCAGGTGACCCAGGAACCGAGCACATCCGCATAATTGGTGGTCAGAAAATCCGGATACATCGCTGCGAAATCGTAGTCCCAGAAGCTGACGACAACGATCATCAGGATCGGCAGCAGCAGGAACGCGCCGAGGATCAGGGCAAGCGGCGTCGCCTGCAGATAGGGGGCGATGGCGCCAATCGAGAAACGACGGCGCCTTACGGGCCTGGCCGCGGCCATTGCAGGGCGTTCGAGCGCGACTGTCATGCTGGATATCCGACGAGCGGTTGTGTTTGCGGATGACGACGGCGTCGCCGCCGTCATCCGCCATCAGTGCATCACGCCGCCATGAACTCGTTCCAGCGCTTCACCATGTAGCGGTCCTCGTCCATGACCGAGTTCCAGCAGGCGACCTTGCCCATGCGTTGCTCGAACGAGCCGCCGTCGCGCACCGCGCCCGCCTTCTCCATGACCTTGCCGTCCGGCGACAGGATATCGCCCTTGGCCGGCTTGCCTTCGATCCAGTAGCCCCACTCGTCCTCGGACATGAACTTCTTGGCCGACACCATGTTGGCCGAGTAGTAGCCCTGGCGGTTGAGATAGCCGCCGACCCAGCCGGACGTGTACCAGTTGATGTATTCGTAGGCGGCGTCGAGCTCGGCGCCCTTGAGATGCGCGGCAAGGCCGAGGCCGCCGCCCCAGGAGCGATAGCCTTCCTTAAGCGGCTGGAACCGGCAGGCAATGCCCTTCGAGCGGACCGCGGCCACGGCCGGCGACCACATCGACTGGATCACCACTTCGCCCGACGCCATCAGATTGACGCTCTCGTCGAAGGACTTCCAGAAGGCGCGGAACTGCCCGGCCTGCTTGGCCTTGATCAGGAAGTCGATCGTCTTGTCGATCTCCTCCTTGGTCATGTTGCCCTTGTCGGCGTATTTGATGTTGCCGGTGGCCTCCATGATCATCGCCGCGTCCATGATGCCGATCGACGGAATGTTGAGGATCGCGGTCTTGCCCTTGAAGGCCGGGTCCATGATGTCGGCCCAGGTGGTGATGTCGCGGCCGACGAGGTCGGGACGGATGCCCAGCGTGTCGGCATTGTAGATCGTCGGCACCATGGTGAACCAGTCGGTCGGCGCCTTGGCGAAGACCTTGCTGTCCTGCGCCTCGACATAGCCGACCGTGTGCGGCGCGGTACCCTGGGCGATGACGCTGTCCGGCGTCAGCTTGCCGGTTTTGAACAGCGGCACCAGTTCATCGTAATATTTCAGCTTGCTGACATCCATCGGCTGCAGAACGCCGGTGGGAAACACCTTCTTGCAGATCCAGTATTCGATGTCGGCGATGTCGTAGCTGTCGGGCTGCGTCACCGCGCGCTGCGCGGCGGCGTCGGAATCGGTCGCCGTCATCTCCAGCGTGATGCCGAGGTCCGCCTTGCACTTCTCGGCGATGGCATTGAGGTTCGACACGCCGGTGCCGAACTGGCGCAGCGTGATGTTCGATTGCGCCCAGATCGTCGGGAAGCCGGTGATGATGCCTGAGCCGGCGGCAAGGCCGACCGCCGCGGCACCCGTCTTGAGCAGCAGCGAGCGGCGGGAAATGCCTGTCTTCTTGTCGGTGGTGTTGGTCATTGTCAGTTCCCCTTTTTGGTTGTGATGGTTCAGGAATTGAGGCGGCCGAGGATTATCGCGTCCTCGACATCCCAGGCGATCGGCACCGCGTCGCCGACGGCGACCGGCCTGGCGTAGAAGCTCTCGTCATCGAGGATGACGGTGAAATCCTCGATGCCGGCGCCATTGACCGAGAGCTTCACGGTCGCGCCGCGATATTCGACGTTGGAAACGATGCCGCTGAAGCCGAGCCCCGCCGCCGGCGCTTCGCCGACGCGCACATGGTCGGTGCGGATGGCGATGTCGATCGGCGCGCCGGGTTCGCGGGCCTGCCCGCTCGCGGCCAGTGAGGCGCCACCCGGCACATCGAAGAACACCAAGCCGTCGCGCTCGCCGCTGACACGCCCGGAGACGACATTGTGGTCGCCCATGAAGCGGGCGACGAACGCGGTCGCCGGCCATTCGAACACCGTGCGCGGCGGCGCCGCCTGCTCGATGCGGCCATCGTTCATCACCACGATCAGGTCGGCCAGCGCCATCGCCTCCTCCTGGCTGTGGGTGACATGGACGAAGGTGATGCCGAGCGAGGCCTGCAGTTTCTTCAGCTCCGCCCGCATGCGGATCTTCAGGAATGGATCGAGCGCCGAAAGCGGCTCGTCGAGCAGCAGCGCTTCGGGGTCGGTGATCAGCGCGCGCGCCAGCGCCACACGCTGCTGCTGCCCGCCCGAAAGCTGCGCCGGACGGCGGCTGGCATAACCGTCCATCTGCATCAGCTTCAGCATGTCGAGCGCCTTGGCGTGGCGCTCCGCCTTGCCAACGCCCTTCATCTTCAGGCTGAAGGCGACGTTGTCGACAAGGTCGAGATGCGGAAACAGCGCGTAGGACTGGAACATCATGGCGGTGCCGCGCCTGGCTGGCGGCAGGTCGGTAACGACAACGTTGCCGAGACGGACGTCGCCACTGGAGATGCTTTCGTGCCCGGCGATCATGCGCAGCGTCGAGGTCTTGCCGCAGCCGGACGGACCGAGCAGGCAGCAATAGGTACCGGCCGGGATCTTGAGGCTGATGTCCTCGACGGCGGTGGTTGCGCCGTAGACTTTCGAAACGGACACGATGTCGATCTCGGCGGCTTTGGACATCCGGGCTCCTCTTTGCTCGGATTAACGAAAGCATCATGCGTGCCAGTTGCCCGCCGCTACCCTCAAGCGGTTGAATCCTCGTGAAAATCGGCGGCCGCGCTCACCGCCTGACAAAGTGGCATTCTTGTGCGATGCACAAATTATGGGCGATTGTTGGCGATGTAAGCAGAAATCGTATGCAATCTTTTCTGCGATTGCGTTCACTTTGGCTCTCGTGCAGGCGGCCCGATTCAGGCTAGAAGTGCTGAGGGACCTTACCGCCATGAACATCGCCGACCAGACCTTCCCTGCCGTCGACAATGCCAACGAGGATCGCGCCCAGGCGATCCGCGACCAGCTGCGCGACGCCATCGTCGACCGCCGGCTGGCGCCCGGAACAAAGCTGTCGGAAGGCGAGGTCGGCACCCTGTTCGATGTCAGCCGTACCGTCGCGCGCGCGGCGCTGCAGATGCTTTCCTTCGAAGGCCTGGTGCGCACCGAGCGCAATCGCGGCGCCTTCGTCGCCAACCCCTCGCCGGAAGAGGCGCGCCAGGTCTTTGCCTCGCGCCGGCTGATCGAGCCCGGCATCGCGATTGCCGCTGCCGGGCGCATCACACCGGCTGACGTTGCCGCCTTCAAGGCACAGCTCGAAGAAGAGGGCCGCTTCATCGCCGAGCGCGGGCCGAGCGCGAGGCGCTCCGAGATCAAGGCTTCCGGCGATTTCCATCTGCTGCTGGCATCGGTGGCCGGCAACGTCATCCTGCAGCGCTTCATGGAAGAACTGGTCGCGCGCTCCTCTCTGGTGATCGCGCTCTATGGCCGCTCCGGCATTTCGAGCTGCGGCCACAACGAGCATCTGCAGATCCTGCAGGCGCTGGAGAACGGCAACGCCGAACGCGCCAGCGCGCTGATGCTGCACCACATCGACCATATCGAGGCCGATCTCGACCTGCGCGTCAGGAGCGGTCCGGCACTGCGGCAGGCGCTCGAGTCCTGACAATCATCGCCGGCCGGATGGCGCGAAACCTATGCCCGCCCGTTGCGTGCGCCAATACAACCGGGGCTGTCGGCCTGACTGTTGTTGGGAGGGGTTTTTGCGAACGGTTGCAAAGAGTTAACGGGGAAGACGGCCTTGGCCCGAATGCAACCCGCCCTACTTTGGTACGGTGATCGCGCCACTGGACACCAACGATGAAGGCTGGAAATGTGCGCCCTGTTTTCACGGTTCGGAGGGCTGAATCGGAGCAGGAGCAGGATGGCGCTTAAAGCCGAAGATATTGCCGGCCATCCGGCTGTACACCGCGGTGTCCAGGAACAGTCGCGGGCGCTTATCCAGATCTTTGAGACGAGCCCGCGGCTGGCTGCGATCTTCGCCACGCAGCAGCGCTGGCTGATGGGCCATGTCGGCCTCGCGCTGCATTTCAGGCGCGACCCGAACGACCACCACACGGCGCTGACCCTGGCGCGCTTCCTCAAGGTCATACGCCAGAATTCGGTGGCCAGCCGCAACACGGCGGAAGCCTTCATCAAGGAGATGCTGCATTACAACATCGCCGAATATCTGCCGACCAGCGGAGATGCGCGCGCTCACCCTATGCAGCCGACAGCGGCCACCATCAAGACATTCACCGGCTGGGTCCTCGCTCATCTGAGGACGCTGGACAGCCTCGACGGCGGCAACCGGCTGGCGACCTTCCTCGAGCGGCCCGAAATGCTGGCCAGATTGCAGCCGCTGATCGCCGACGGCCTGCTGTCCTCGACGCCGGTACGCGAGCCCGAGCAGACCTTCTCCCTGTTCATCTGGCTCAACAATGGCGGCATCGTCATGGACTGGCTGATGTCCGGCATCGATCCGCAGAATGCCGGGTTGGACCGCATCCCGACCAGCATCGTTTCAATCGCGGAGTTTGCCAAATGGCTTAAGCTGTCGCGCACCCATCTCGCGCGCAAGCTGCACGACGCCGAGGAACTCGGCAGCATCGGCTGGACCGGCCAGCGCGGCCATTCCCTGATGTGGGTTTCGAAAGAATTCTACCACGAATACATGGCCGTCCAGGCGGCCAAGCTCGCCGTTGTCGACGCGGCCTTCGAGGCCTGTTTTCCAGCGCCGGATAGCGGCTGAGCAACCGCCTTCTTCACAACCTGCGTGATGCCCTGCCGACCGGCTGGCGGCGGCTGGTTGAAACTGCTATCGGCTATAGTCGTCGAGACGTAAGCGGGTCTGGGGGGATGACGCTGAACGCCGAAGAGATTGCCGACCATCCGGCGCTGCACCGCTGCGTGCGGATGCAGGCGCTTGCGATGAACCAGGCCTACCAGGCAAACCCGCGCCTTTCGTCCGTCTTTGCCACGCAGCAGCGCTGGCTGATGGCCCATATCGGCCTGGCCCTGCATTTCAGGCGCGACCCCGGCGACTACCGCAAGGAAGCGACGGCGGCCCGTATCATCGACGCCATCCGTCAGCATCAGGTGGCCAGCCGCAACACCGCCGACGCCTTCATCAAGGAGATGCTTCACTACAGCTTCATCGAGGTCGTGCCGGCCGACGAGGACGCGCGCATTCGCCCCGTGCAGCCGACGCGGTCGAGCCTGGAGGAGGTGCTGGGCTGGATGCTTGCCCATTTGCAGACGCTGGACGGTCTCGACGGCGCGAACCGGCTGTCCCTCTTTCTTGCGCGATCCGACGCGCTGGCCAGGCTGCAGCCGCTGGTGGCCGACGGCTTGCTTTCGTCCCACCCGGTGCGCGAGCCCAAACAGACCTTTTCGCTGTTCACCTGGCTGAACAACGGCGGCGCCGTCATGGACTGGCTGATTTCGGGCATCGATCCCGATCACGCCGGCCAGGACCGCATCCCGACCGTCGTGGTCTCGATCGGCGACTTCGTCGGATGGCTGAAGCTCTCGCGCACCCACCTTGCGCGCAAGCTGCGCGACGCCGAGGAGATGGGCAGCATCGGCTGGCTTGGCCAACGCGGCCAATCGGTGATGTGGGTGTCGCGCGATTTCTACAACGAGTACATGACCGCCCAGGCCGTGAAGCTGGCCATCATCGACGCCGCTTTCGCCGAGGCCCTCGGCACGCAAGCCGACAGCTGATCGCTGCGGCATCCCCGTGCGGGAGATGCCGCAAATCATGGTCATCAACCCATCGAGTTGCGATGGCCTCAGTCGATGTCGAAGGACACGCCCTGGGCCAACGGCAGCGCCTTGGAATAGTTCACCGTGTTGGTGGCGCGCCGCATATAGGCCTTCCAGGCATCCGAGCCGCTCTCGCGGCCGCCGCCGGTTTCCTTCTCGCCGCCGAACGCACCACCGATCTCGGCGCCCGAGGTGCCGATGTTGACATTGGCGATGCCGCAGTCCGAGCCGTCGACGCCGAGGAAGCGCTCGGATTCCTGCAGGTCGCGGGTGAAGATCGACGACGACAGGCCGGCGCCGACCGCATTGTGCTCGTCGAGCACGGCGTCGAAATCGCTGTACTTCATCACATAGAGGATCGGCGCGAAAGTCTCCTCCGTAACCGGCGCGACCTGCTTCGGCATTTCGACCAGCGCAGGGTGCACGTAGTAGGCGTCCGGATGGCCGTTCTCGACCCGCGAACCGCCGGTCACCTTGCCGCCATGGGCGGTGGCTTCCTGCAGCGCCTTCTGCATGTTGTCGAAGGCGGCCTTGTCGATCAGCGGACCGACCAGCGAAGACGTCTCCAGCGGATTGCCGACCGAGACGCTCTGGTAGGCCTTCTTGAGGCGCGGCAGCAGCGCGTCGTAGACGCTTTCGTGCACGAACAGGCGCCGCAGCGTCGTGCAGCGCTGTCCGGCCGTGCCCATGGCGCCAAAGGCGATGGCGCGTAGCGCCATGTCGAGATCGGCGGTCGGGCAGACGATGCCGGCATTGTTGCCGCCGAGTTCCAGCACCGCGCGCGCGAAGCGCTTGGCCAGCCGCGGACCGACATCCCTGCCCATCCGGGTCGAGCCGGTGGCCGAGACCAGCGGCACCTTCGGATGGTCGACCAGGATCTCGCCGACGGCGCGGTCGCCGATCAGCACCGGCGCCAGTCCTGCCGGCGCGTCACTGCCGAAGCGCTTGACCGCGCGCTTGAAGATCGCCTCGCAGGCAAGCGCGGTCAGCGGCGTCTTTTCCGACGGCTTCCACACCACGGCGTCGCCGCACACCAGCGCAAGGGCGGCATTCCACGACCATACCGCGACCGGAAAATTGAACGCCGAAATGACGCCGACGACGCCCAGCGGATGCCAGGTCTCCATCATGCGGTGGCCGGGGCGTTCCGTGGCGATGGTCAGGCCGTACAACTGCCTGGAGAGGCCGACGGCGAAATCGCAGATGTCGATCATCTCCTGCACCTCGCCAAGGCCTTCGGACGGGATCTTGCCGACCTCGATCGACACCAGCCGGCCGAGCTCGGCCTTGTGCGCGCGCAGTTCCTCGCCAAGCAGGCGAACCAGCTCGCCGCGCTTCGGTCCCGGCACCAGCCGCCAGGCCTGGAACGCCTTGTGGGCGGCGTCGATGGTCCTGGCCGCATCCGCCGGCGAGATCGTCTTCAGCGCCGCGATCTGCTCTCCCGTCACCGGGCTGCGCACGATCAGGTCGCCGCCCGAAAGCGCGTCCTTGGCGACGCCGAGTTTCTCCAGAAGTGCGGCCGTTTCCTTCGCTATCGTCATTTTTGTTCCTTTCAGATCCCGTCGCAAGGCAACGGGGCAAAGCCATGCGCCACCCTGTCCGTGCCGTCGGGCACGTCGGAGCGCGTTCATGGCGTGGCATTACTCGTTTCGGGGAAAAACCGCCACCCCGGCATGGTCTAAGCCCGGATCGCAGGGTTGGGCCAGACTTTCGAGCCGAGAGCTCAGCGCGCCTTTTGCGCGGCCCGCTCGGCGCCTTCCTTCATCAGCCGGTCGATATGCATGCGGATATGGGCCGCCTCGGCGGCGGTGTTGGCAAGCGCGATCGCCCGGTCGAAGGCAACGCGCGCCTCATCGCCGCGGTCGAGCTGCATCAGCAGCCCGCCCTTGAGGCCAAAGAAGTGGAAATAGCCGGACAGCCTGTCAGCAAGCGGCTCGATCATGGCGAGCGCCGCCTCGGGCCCGCGCACCTTGGCCACCGCGACGGCGCGATTGAGCGTCACCACCGGCGACGGCTGCATGCGCTCGAGCAGGCTGTAGAGCAGGTCGATCTCGGTCCAGTCGGTATCCTCGGGCTTCACCGCCCGTGCATGCAGCGCGGCGATCGCCGCTTGCACCTGGTAGGGGCCGGGCTGCTGGTGGCGCAGCGCCTTGTCGACAAGCGCCAGGCCCTCGTCGATCATCTTGCGGCTCCAGAGCGACCGATCCTGGTCCTCGAGCAGCACGATCTCGCCACTGGCGTCGAAGCGTGCCGGCGCTCGCGCATGCTGCAGCAGCAGCAGCGCCGTCAGCCCCATGATCTCCGGCTCGGTCTGGAACAGCCTGAGCAGGAGCCGCGCCAGCCGGATCGCCTCCTCGCAGAGCGGCGCGCGCGCCGGCGCCTCGCCGCTGTTGGTCGAATAGCCCTCGTTGAAGATCAGGTAGACCATCGCGGCCACCGCTGCGAGCCGCTCCGAGCGCTCGACGGCGCCCGGCGTCTCGAACGGCACGCCGGCATCCGCGATGCGCGCCTTGGCGCGGGTGATGCGCTGCTCCATGGCGCTTTCGCCGACCAGGAAGGCGCGCGCGATCTGTTTGACGGTAAGGCCGGATACGATGCGCAAGGCCACCGCGATCTGCTGCGTCGCCGGCAGGTCCGGGTGGCAGCAGATGAACAGGAGCCGCAGGATATCGTCGCGGTAGTGGGCGCCGTCGAGACGCTCGGCGATATCGCTCTCGGCATCCTCCAGGTCGGAGATCTGGTCCTCTTCCGGCAGCGGCGCCTGCTTGGACCGCTTGCGCACTGCATCGATGCCGCTGTTGCGGCCGACGAAGATCAGCCAGGCGGCGGGATCGCGCGGCGGGCCGTTTTTCGGCCAGTTCTTCAGCGCCCTGAGGCATGCGTCCTGGAAAGCCTCCTCCGCGGCGTCGAGGTCGCGGAAGTAGCGCAGCAGCGCGCCCATCGCCTGCGGACGGGCGGTGCTGATCGCGGTGCTTATCCAGGCAAGCTCGGTCATGCGGGCACTCTGGCGGGATTGAAGATGGAAACCGGGCGTATCTCGTAGGAGCCGCCGCTCGGATTGACCTCGGAAAGCTCGCGCGCGAAGTCGACGGCCTCGTCGAGATCGGCGCATTCGAGCGTGTAGAAGCCGAGGAACTGTTCCTTGGTCTCGGCGAACGGGCCGTCGATGACGACCGGCTCGCCCTTGACCCTGCGCAGCGTCGTCGCCGCGGTTGTCGGCAGCAGGCGCGCGACCGGCCCAAGCCGCCCGGCCTGGGCGTATTTTTCCTGCACGTTGAGGAGCTTGGCCATCACCTCGTCGTCCTGTTCCTTGCTCCAAGAGCAGACGACGTCTTCGGAGGCATAGCAGAGGATGGCATAGAGCATGGCAAGTCCTTTCCGTATCAAAGGACGCGACAGTAGGGCCCTTCCCGACACAACGTCGATAAAAAAATTGCCGAGCGATCACACGGGCTTGGCTGCCCTCCCCGCGCCATCGGTCAGGCGCAGCGCGCCTCAAGCCATCTCAGCACAAGCGTCTCCTCTTCGTCGAGGCCGGGTATCAGGCGTTTTCGCTTGCTGGCCTCAGCCATCTCGCTGAGCAGCCGCCCCTCCGACCAGGTTTCGAAGACCAGCGGGTGGATATAGCATTTGCGGCAGACCGCACGCGTGTTGCCCAGGCGCTCGGCGACCCTGTCGATGATGCCGTTCATGACCCGCTTCATCTGCGCCTGGCTTTCCGGACGCCCGGTTTGCGCAAACAGCGATGCGGCGTGGATGGTGCCGCCCCAGGTGCGGAAATGCTTCGAGCTGAAATCCGCGCCGGCCGCGTCGCGGATGTAGCCGTTGACGTCGCTGGAGCCGACCGGATGCCGATTGCCGTCCTCGCCAAGATACTGAAGCAGCTTCTGGCCCGGAAGTTCCTGCGCGCCGCGCACGATCCTGGCGATCCGGCGGTCGACCAGTTTCAGCTTCCATTCCTTGCCGGACTTGCCCTTGAAGGCAAACCGCAGGCTCGATCCCTCGATGTCGACATGGCGGTCGCGCAATGTCGTCAGCCCGAAACTCTTGTTGTCGCGGGCGTAGGCGGCATTGCCGACGCGGATCATCGTGTTGTCGAGCAGCCAGACGGTGGCCGCCACGACACGCTCCGCCGGCAGGCCGTGGCGGCGCAGATCGGCATCGATGCGGCGGCGCAGTTCCGGCAGGCTTCTGGCAAAGGCGATCAGGCTCGAATATTTGGCGCCGTCGCGCTCGGCGGCCCACAGCGCATGGTAGCGGTATTGCTTGCGCCCGCGCTGGTCCCGGCCGGTCGCCTGGATATGGCCACAGGCATCGGGCGAAATCCACACATCGGTCCACGCCGGTGGAATTGCGAGCGCCCGGATGCGCGTAAGCGTCGCCGTGGAGACAGGGCGGCCATGGCGCCCGAGATAGACGAAGCCCTTGCCCTTTCGCAGCCGACGAATGCCGGGGTCGGCATCGCTGACATAGGTGAGCGATGCACGCTCGGCCGATTTCTGCGCGCCGTTCTTTTGGGTTTCGTCCTCGCCTGCCGGGCGTTCAGGGGAGGATTGCGGTCGTTGCAGCATGACGGATCCACGGAACTGGTCCGTAGATAAGCCGGCAACCGGCCGCTGGTTCCGCGATGCCTTTTGGGGCTCACGCCGGCCGGATGTCCGACACATCCGCCATCCACAGCCCGCCGTCGTCGCTATGGACCGGAAAGTAGCCTCGCCCGGGCGGTATGGTTTCGAAAACCGCTCCGGAGTCATCCGC
>NZ_RZOF01000131.1:0-14961 GCF_003998955.1 Mesorhizobium sp. M4B.F.Ca.ET.017.02.2.1
GAACGCACGCTGAGCCGTGCCCGCGGACCGACAAGCCGGCGGACACCGCCGGCAAGCAGGATCGCGCAGGCTGAATCGCACACGCCGTCGGCATCGACCGTCAATCCGGCGCGAGCCTCGCTGTCGGCCGCGCAATCCAGCGCCGCCAAATCGCAGCCGACGAAATCGGTCCGGGCAATGGCGACGTCGAGCTTGTGCTCGCGGATCAGCCGGCCAGCCGCGAGCGCCCCCAGCACGTCGCCGCCCGGCGAGCTGATCACCAGGGGCAGCCTGCGCCCGCCAATGCTATCCAACATGTCACGCAGCCGCTCCGGCGTGTAGGCGGTGATCGTGCCTTCGGCCGAGATCCATTCCGGGCAATCGGGATTGCAGAGCGGATTGCTGCCGCGGACGACGACGAAGCGCATGTCCTCGTCGCGCTTGACGATCTCCGGCCTGGCTGTTGCCGCAGGTGCGGGCTCGGCCTTGGCAGCCAAGGCAGCGGCCGGCGTCGCATCCTTGTTCGACGGTATCTCCCGGCAATTCGCCGGCGCCGGCCATGCCTTGCAGATCGTGGCAGCGGTGAACAGATCGACCGAATCCATGCTGGTGACGAGATTCATCCGCAGCATGTTTTCCAGGACCAGCTGATGGATATCACTGGCGGGCGTGTTCTTCATCGTTACGAGCACGCCCTCGCCGACGCCCATTTCCCGGAAATAGGCGGCCAGCCTTTTCTCCACCGCCTTGCTCATCTCGTAGGTCTTGTAGCTGCCGGCATTCTTGCGGCTGACGACCTTCGTGTTGATGACCTTCTTCTTGCCGTTCACCACCTTGTATGTGGTCCGGTAGAGCAGTCTCGTCTTGATGTAGGTCGTGGTGATCTGATGGACGCCGAGATACGCCCATTCGCCGACCACGCGGCGTACGCCGCCGGCAAACATCAGCGGACAGGCCGAATTGCAGATGGCGCCGCTGGCATAGGGTTCGCCAAAATAGTCGGCGTCCCTGCCCTTGTTGGCCGTGCAATCCTTGTCGTCCGGCATGCAGCCGTCGAACCAGGTCTTGCCGACGGCGATGTCCAGCCCGTTCTTGCGGATCAGCCGGCCGAGCGTCAGCGCCGCGTCGACATTGCCGCCGGGCGAATCCACCACGATCGGCAGCTTTCGCCCGCCAAGCCGCTTGAGCAGGCGCTTGAGCAGCGCCGGCGTGCCGGCTTCGATCGTGCCTTCCGCCGAAATCCACTCCGGACAGTTGGGCTCACACCCCGCGGCGTTGCTGCGCACCACAACAAAACGCATCGTCGGGCCGGAATCGGCCGTCGCCGCGGCGAGGCTGGCATTGCCCATGGCAAGCAGCGCCAGGCAGACCAGCCCCAGTGACCACCATGCCCGACTGTTGAAACGGCGCCCTGAAACCACGTCCTGCCAGCCCCTTGATGCAACCTATACTAGTTGCAGCGCCGAGGCTTGCAACAGGCTTGAAGCAATAGAACGAACAATGGACGCTTTTGAGATCGGAAACAAAAAAGGGCGGCCCGAGGGCCGCCCTTTCCTTGTCGATCCGGCGGATGCCGGCTTCGATTATTCTTTGATGGTGACGACGATGCCGGCACCGACGGTGCGGCCGCCTTCACGGATGGCGAAGCGCAGCTTCTCTTCCATGGCGATCGGCACGATCAGCTCGACGTCGACCGTGATGTTGTCGCCAGGCATCACCATCTCGGTGCCGGCCGGCAGCGTCACGATGCCGGTCACGTCGGTGGTGCGGAAGTAGAACTGCGGACGGTAGTTGGTGAAGAACGGCGTGTGACGGCCGCCCTCGTCCTTGGTCAGGATGTAGGCTTCGGCCACGAACTTCTTGTGCGGCTTCACCGAACCCGGCTTGGCCAGAACCTGGCCGCGCTCGACGCCTTCACGATCAACGCCGCGCAGCAGCGCGCCGATGTTGTCGCCGGCCTGGCCCTGGTCGAGCAGCTTGCGGAACATCTCGACGCCCGTGCAGGTCGTCTTGGTCGTCGGACGGATGCCGACGATCTCCAGTTCCTCGCCGACCTTGACCACGCCGCGCTCGACGCGGCCGGTCACAACCGTGCCGCGGCCCGAGATCGAGAACACGTCCTCGATCGGCATCAGGAACGGCTTGTCCAGCGGACGCACCGGCGTCGGGATGTAGGCGTCGACCTGCGCCATCAGTTCGCGGATCGCGTCCTCGCCGATGGTCTTGTTCGAATCTTCCAGAGCGGCCAGAGCCGAGCCCTTGACGATCGGAATGTCGTCGCCGGGGAACTCGTTCTTGGTCAAGAGCTCGCGAACCTCGAGCTCGACCAGCTCGAGCAGCTCGGCGTCGTCGACCTGGTCGACCTTGTTCAGGAACACCACGATCGAGGGCACGCCGACCTGGCGGGCGAGCAGGATGTGCTCGCGGGTCTGCGGCATCGGGCCGTCGGCGGCCGAAACGACCAGGATCGCGCCGTCCATCTGCGCGGCACCGGTGATCATGTTCTTCACATAGTCGGCGTGGCCGGGGCAGTCGACGTGGGCATAGTGGCGGTTGGCCGTCTCGTATTCGACGTGCGCCGTCGAAATCGTGATGCCGCGCGCCTTCTCTTCCGGCGCCGCGTCGATCTGGTCATAGCGCTTGTATTCGCCAAAATACTTCGTGATCGCCGCCGTCAGCGACGTCTTGCCATGATCGACGTGGCCGATCGTGCCAATGTTCACATGCGGCTTGGTGCGCTCGAATTTACCTTTTGCCATGTGATGTCTCCGTTCCTGCTTGCCCGTGCGGGGCTTGAATTAAGGTGTCGTGCAACCCGCTCGAGTTACGCGTATTTCTTTTGAACTTCCTGGGCGACCGCGGTCGGCACCGGCTCGTAGTGGTCGAACTGCATCGTGTACTGGGCGCGGCCCTGCGACATCGAACGCAGATTGTCGACGTACTTGAACATGTTGGCCAGCGGCACCATCGCATTGACGACGACGGCGACACCGCGGGTCTCCTGACCCTGGATCTGGCCACGGCGGCCGTTGAGATCTCCGATGACGTTGCCGACGTAGTCTTCCGGCGTCACCACCTCGACCTTCATGATCGGCTCGAGCAGCTGCACGCCGAGCTTCGGCGCCGCTTCACGGAAACAGGCGCGGCCAGCGATTTCGAAGGCCAGCACCGAGGAGTCGACGTCGTGGAAGGCGCCGTCGATGAGCGTCGCCTTGACGCCGATCATCGGGAAGCCGGCGAACGGACCGGACGACAACACGCTGTTGATGCCCTTCTCGACGCCGGGGACGTATTCCTTCGGCACCGCGCCGCCGACGATCTTCGACTCGAACTTGAAGTCGCCGCCTTCGGCATCCGGCTCGAACAGGATCTTGACGCGGGCGAACTGACCGGTACCGCCGGTCTGCTTCTTGTGCGTGTAGTCCTGCTCGTGCGTGCGGGTGATCGTCTCGCGATAGGCCACCTGCGGCGCGCCGATATTGGCCTCGACCTTGAACTCGCGACGCATGCGGTCGACGATGATGTCGAGGTGCAATTCGCCCATGCCGGCGATGATGGTCTGGCCGCTTTCCTCGTCGGTCTTGACGCGGAAGGACGGATCCTCGGCAGCCAGGCGATGCAGCGCGAGGCCCATCTTCTCCTGGTCGTTCTTGGTCTTCGGCTCGATGGCGATCTGGATGACCGGATCAGGGAATTCCATGCGCTCGAGGATGACCGGGTGCAGCGGATCGCAGAGCGTGTCGCCGGTGGTGGTGTCCTTGAGGCCAGCCAGAGCGACGATGTCGCCGGCGAAGGCCTCTTCGATGTCGGCGCGCGAATTCGCATGCATCTGCAGCATGCGGCCGATGCGCTCCTTCTTGCCCTTGACGGTGTTGTCGAGCGAGACGCCCTTGGCCAGCTTGCCCGAATAGATGCGGGCGAAGGTGAGCGAGCCGACGAACGGGTCGTTCATGATCTTGAAGGCCAGCATCGACAGCGGCTCGCTGTCGTCCGCGTGACGCTCGATCTCGGCGTCGGTCTTGGCATCGACGCCCTTGATGGCCGGAACGTCGGCCGGCGACGGCAGGTATTCGACGACGGCGTCGAGCAGCGGCTGCACGCCCTTGTTCTTGAAGGCCGAGCCACAGAACATCGGGAAGAACTTGACCGCGATGGTGCCTTTGCGGATCAGCGCGCGGATCTCGTCATTCGACGGCATCTTGCCTTCGAGATAATTCTCGAGCGCGGTCTCGTCCATTTCGACGGCGGCCTCGATCATCTTCTCGCGATACTGCTCGGCCTTCTCCTTGAGGTCGGCCGGGATCTCGACGACGTCCCAGGCGGCGCCCAGCGTCTCGTCGCGCCAGACCAGCGCGTTCATCTCGACGAGGTCGACGACGCCCTTGAACTCGGTCTCGGCGCCGATCGGCAGCTGCATGACGACAGCCTGTGCGCCGAGGCGCGAGCCGATCATTTCTTCCGAGCGGTAGAAGTCAGCGCCGATCTTGTCCATCTTGTTGCAGAAGATCATGCGCGGCACGTGGTACTTGTCGGCCTGGCGCCAGACGGTCTCCGTCTGCGGCTCGACACCGGCATTGGCGTCGAGCAACGCGATGGCGCCGTCGAGCACGCGCAGCGAACGCTCGACCTCGATGGTGAAGTCGACGTGTCCGGGAGTGTCGATGATGTTGAAGCGGTGCATCTTGCCGTCACGACCCTTCCAGAAGGTCGTGGTCGCAGCCGACGTGATGGTGATGCCGCGTTCCTGCTCCTGCTCCATCCAGTCCATGGTGGCAGCGCCGTCATGGACTTCGCCGATCTTGTGCGACTTGCCCGTGTAGTACAGGACGCGCTCGGTCGTCGTCGTCTTGCCGGCGTCGATATGCGCCATGATACCGAAATTGCGGTAGTCTTCGATTTTGTATTCGCGGGCCATGGGAGGTGCCTCTCAGTCTCGTTCGCGCTTTACCAGCGGTAGTGCGCGAAGGCGCGGTTGGCTTCCGCCATCTTGTGGGTGTCTTCACGCTTCTTGACGGCCGTACCGCGGTTGTTGGCCGCGTCCATCAGCTCGCCCGAGAGGCGGTCGATCATGGTGGTCTCGTTGCGGTTGCGCGCCGCGGTGATCAGCCAGCGGATGGCCAGCGCCTGGCGGCGCTCGGGGCGCACGTCGACCGGAACCTGGTAGGTGGCGCCGCCGACACGGCGCGAACGCACTTCCACATGCGGCGCGACATTGTCGAGCGCCTGATGGAAGACGGTGACCGGCTCCTGCTTGGTCTTGGCCTGGACCTGGTCCAGCGCGCCGTAGACGATGGTCTCGGCAACCGACTTCTTGCCGTCATACATGACGGCGTTCATGAACTTGGTGACGATCAGGTCGCCGAACTTCGGGTCCGGATTGATCTCACGCTTTTCTGCACTGTGACGACGGGACATGGCTTTTGTCTCTCAATCTCTCATAGCCCGGCGCAGTCAAAAAAAGCGCCGAAGCCGGAAAACCTTACTTCGGACGCTTGGCACCGTATTTCGAACGGCGCTGCTTGCGGTTCTTGACGCCCTGGGTATCGAGCACGCCGCGGATGATGTGGTAGCGCACGCCCGGAAGGTCCTTGACGCGGCCGCCGCGGATCATGACCACGGAGTGTTCCTGCAGGTTGTGGCCTTCGCCCGGGATGTAGCCGATCACCTCGAAACCATTGGTCAGGCGGATCTTGGCCACCTTGCGCAGCGCCGAGTTCGGCTTCTTCGGCGTCGTGGTGTAGACGCGCGTGCAGACGCCCCGCTTCTGCGGGTTCTGCTGCATGGCCGGGACCTTGTTGCGCTTCACCGGCGCCAGGCGCGGCTTGCGGATCAGCTGGTTGACGGTAGGCATTAAACCCTCTTGTCTCTCAATTCCGTGTCTTGCCCGGTCAGGGCCGCTCAAAGCGTCGTTTCCATACGCAAATTCGGGCAACACACCGCGCCTCGCGGTCCTGCCCGAACAAATTGCAGAGGAAGCGGAAACCGCTTCATGCGCGCCGGAAATGTCTTTTCGCTCGTAAAACGAACCCTGTTTGAGGCAAACTCCAAGGCGTGTCGCCTCGAAAAGGAAAGCCTCACATCGGTTCTGACTGGGCGGCTTCTACTCGCAACCCTTCGAACCGTCAACCCCGCGCTGGCAAATATTGCGCGCGAACCGGGGCTTGGCAGCCATGCGAAAAACGCATGTAATTTTCTTGCGTCTTTTTGCAAGCGCGAAGAAGAAAGTGACCGGCTTTTGGCTGTCGCCAGCCCATGCTTCATGCCAAAAGGCGGCATGAGCAGCAGAAACGCCCTCGCCCGCCCTTTGCCGAGAGGAATCAGCCCGTGAACGACAATGAGGAACGCCCGGTCACCATCATCACCGGCCGTGTCTGGAAGAAGAAAGGCGGCAAGCCGGAAGGCGTCCATGTGATGCTTGTGGCGCCCGACGACGATTCGGCGGTGCGCAAGGCGCTCGATTCGCTCGCCGCGGAAGGCTATGCCGAGGCCGAGCTCGATCAGATCGGCGACATGGACGGCGCGCCCGACGACGAGCCGCATCTGTCGGCCTACCAGGGCGCGCTCGAAGGCGAAGTGTCGATCATCACGTTCGACGAGCCGATCTGAATCAGCGTTGAGCTTGGAGGGGCCCACGACTCGCAGGCGTCGGCTTGCCCCGCATCGCTTCCCTGCGTAGAAACACCCACCTTTCCAAATCCTCGGAGTTCCCATGCCCTCGAACAAAGGTCCCATCAAGCTCGGCATCGTCGGCGTCGGGAAGATCGTCCGCGACCAGCATCTTCCGGCTCTGGCGAAGGACAGCGACTACCAGTTCGTCGCCGCCGCCAGCCGGCACGGCAAGGTCGACGGCATCCCGAACTTTCCGACAATCGAGGCAATGCTCGACGCCGTGCCGGACCTCGAGGCCGTTTCGCTCTGCATGCCGCCGCAGTTCCGCTATGACGCCGCGCGCGCAGCGCTCGAAGCCGGCAAGCATGTCTTCCTGGAAAAGCCGCCGGGCGCCACCGTCAGCGAGGTCGAGGACCTGAAGCGAATTGCCGGCAAGCATGGCGTTTCTCTCTTCGCCAGCTGGCACTCACGCTATGCGCCGGCGGTCGAGGCCGGGCGCGCATTCCTGGCCTCGGCCAGGATCAGTTCCGCCGCCATCATCTGGAAGGAAGATGTGCGCCGCTGGCACCCGAACCAGGAATGGATCTGGGCGCCGGGAGGCTTCGGCGTCTTCGATCCGGGTATCAATGCGCTGTCAATCGCCACACACATCCTGCCGGCGATGTTCATCACCTCGGCGGCTCTCGATTTTCCGGAGAATCGCGCCTCCCCCGTTGCCGCGCATGTCGCCTTCCGCACCTCGAACGGAGTGCAGGTGACGATGGAGCTCGACTGGCTGCAGACCGGCCCGCAAAGCTGGGACATCGTGGCGGAGACGGACAAGGGCAAGATGGTGCTTTCGGGCGGCGGCGCGAAGCTCGCCATCGACGGCAAAGTCGTCCATGACGAGCCGGAAGCGGAATACCCGATGCTCTACAGTCGCTTCGCCGAGATCGTTCGCGCCGGCGCCTCCGACGTCGACCTGGCGCCGCTCCAGCACGTCGCCGACGCCTTCATGCTCGGCAAGCGCAATGTCGTCGAGGCGTTCTTCGACTGAGCTGTGCATGCGATTGGCTCGCGGACCTGGCTGGAATGCACGCTCCTGCCAGGTCGACCCCCACTCCGTCTCGGCTACGCCGAGCCACCTCTCCCCCGATCGACGGGGGAGAGGAAGGGCGCGAGCCTATTGCCGCCGACGCTCGTCCAACGCGCCTTCCTTTCCCTCCGGAGGGGGGAAAGACGGCGCTGCGAAGCCAGCGACGGATTGGGGCAAGCCGGTCGTCAAATGAACAGCCGATGACAAAGTGAGCACGACCAAGTTGGTCTGACCATCATCATTCACGGTGTAATGTCACTCGACGATCGCTATCGCAAAGCCGTCATAGCCCTTGGCGCCGACGGTCTGGATGGCCGTGCCGTCGAGCCGCCTCTCGCCGCCGATGAACGAGAACGCCGCGCGTGCGCCTTCGACATTGGCGTCGCCGCCATCTTCGTCCACTACTGCACCGTCACGAATGACATTGTCGCAGACGATGACCGTTCCAGGCCGTGACAGCTTCATTGCCCAGTCGAGATAATTCGGATTGTTCGGCTTGTCGGCGTCGATGAAGACCAGATCGAACGGACCGGCGTTTTCGCCACTCAGCGCGGCGAGCGATTGAAGCGCCGGACCGATGCGCAGATCGATCCGGTCTGACACCCCTGCCCGCTCGAAATTAGAGCGTGCGACCCTGGCATGGTGCGGATCGAGCTCCAGCGTCACGACCTTCCCATCAACGGGTAATCCCCGCGCCATCCAGATGGTCGAGTAGCCGCCAAGGGTTCCGATTTCCAGCACCCTTCTCGCGCCCCGGATGCGCACCAGCAGCGACAGCAGCTTGCCTTGCGCGGCCGAGACGTCGATCGCCGGCAGGCCCTGGTCGCGATTGGCCGCGAGCACTGCGTCAAGCACGGGATCCGCCGCGAACAGCGAGGAAACGATGTAGTCGTCGACGGCCGTCCAGGTCTTCTTGCTCATGATGATTCCTCGTGCCGCTGAAAACGCGAAAAGGGGCCACGCGGGCCCCTTTCCTTCTTCTCTTGTCGTCACGCGCTTACTGCGCGGCGGTGACCATGTCGGTCAGCATCGGCTCGGCGACCTCGACGCCAGACGCCTTGCGGCGCTCGTCGATGATCAACTCGTCGCGCGAGGTGGCGATGCGCCGGATCTGGCTCATCGTGCCGCCCGTGCCGGCCGGAATCAGCCGGCCGACGATGACGTTTTCCTTCAGGCCCTGCAGCATGTCGGTCTTGCCGGCAACCGCCGCTTCGGTGAGCACCCTCGTCGTCTCCTGGAAAGAGGCGGCCGAGATGAAGGACGGCGTCTGCAGCGAAGCCTTGGTGATGCCGAGCAGCACCGGCTGGCCTTCGGCCGGCTTCTTGCCGTCGTCGATCAGCCGCTCGTTGACCTCTTCCAGCTCGATCACGTCGACGTGGTCGCCGGGAATGTAGGTCGAGTCGCCCTGCGTGGTGATCTCGACCTTCTGCAGCATCTGGCGAACGATCACCTCGATGTGCTTGTCGTTGATCGACACGCCCTGCAGGCGGTAGACCTCCTGGATCTCGTTGACGAGGTAGGACGCAAGTGCCTCCACGCCCTTGATCGCCAGGATGTCGTGCGGCGCCGGATTGCCGTCGAGGATGTAGTCGCCCTTCTCGATGACGTCGCCGTCCTGCAGATGGAACGGCTTGCCCTTCGGGATCAGGTATTCGACCGGCTCGAGCGTCGAGTCATGCGGCTCGATGATGATGCGGCGCTTGTTCTTGTAGTCGCGGCCGAAGCGGACCGTGCCGTCGATCTCGGCGATGATGGCGTGATCCTTCGGACGACGTGCCTCGAACAGCTCGGCAACACGCGGCAGACCGCCGGTGATGTCCTTGGTCTTGGCGCTTTCCATCGGGATACGCGCCAGCACGTCGCCGGGACGGACATGCGCGCCCGGCTCGACCGAGAGGATGGCCTCGACCGAGAGCAGGAAGCGGGCATCGCCGCCCTTCGACAGCTTGCCGACCTTGCCCTTGGCGTCATGCACGACGATCGCCGGCTTCAGGTCGTTGCCGCGCGGCGTCGAGCGCCAGTCGATGACCTCACGCTTGGTGATGCCGGTCGATTCGTCGGCCGTTTCCTGCACGGAAATGCCGTCGACCAGATCCTCGAACTGCACCTTGCCCTCGATTTCGGTGAGGATCGGGCGGGTGTAGGGATCCCACTCGGCGATGCGCTGGCCGCGCTTCACCTTGTCGCCATCGTCCACGAAAATGCGCGAGCCATAAGTGACGCGGTGCGTGGCGCGTTCCTTGCCGGTCTCGTCGAGGATCAGCACCGCCATGTTGCGGCCCATGACCATCTGCTGGCCGTCCGAGTTGCGCACCACGTTGCGGTTGCGGATCTCGACCTTGCCCTCATACGAGGCTTCGAGGAACGAGGAGTCCACCACCTGCGCCGTACCGCCCATGTGGAAGGTACGCATGGTGAGCTGGGTGCCCGGCTCGCCGATCGACTGCGCCGCGATGACGCCGACGGCTTCGCCCTGGTTGACAGGCGTGCCGCGGGCTAGGTCGCGACCGTAGCAGACCGCGCAGACGCCGGTCCTGACCTCGCAGGTCAGCGCCGAGCGGATGCGCACCGACTGGACGCCGGCCTTTTCGATCTGTTCCACGTCGCGTTCGTCCATCAGCGTTCCGGCCTTGACCAGAACCTCGCCCGACACCGGATGGTTGATGTCGTCGAGCGACGTGCGGCCGAGAACACGCTGGCCGATCGAGGCGACGATCTGGCCGGCATCGACGATCGGCTGCATGGTGAGGCCCTTGTCGGTGCCGCAGTCGAGCGAGTTGACGATGCAGTCCTGCGCCACGTCGACAAGACGACGGGTGAGGTAACCCGAGTTAGCCGTCTTCAAGGCGGTGTCGGCCAGACCCTTGCGGGCGCCGTGGGTCGAGTTGAAGTACTCGAGCACGGTGAGGCCTTCCTTGAAGTTCGAGATGATCGGCGTCTCGATGATTTCACCCGACGGCTTGGCCATCAGGCCGCGCATGCCGGCGAGCTGACGCATCTGGGTGGGCGAACCGCGCGCACCCGAATGCGACATCATGTAGATCGAGTTCATCGGCTTCTGACGGCCGTTGTCCTCGAACTCGACGGCCTTGATGCGGGCCATCATCTCGTCGGCGACCTTTTCCGAGCACTTGGCCCAGGCGTCGACGACCTTGTTGTACTTCTCGCCCTGGGTGATCAGGCCGTCATTGTACTGCTGCTCGTATTCCTTGGCCAAAGCCTCGGTCTCGGACACCAGCTTGATCTTGGTGTCCGGGATCAGCATGTCGTCCTTGCCGAACGAAATGCCGGCACGGCAGGCATGCGCGAAGCCGAGCGCCATGATGCGGTCGCAGAAGATAACCGTCTCCTTCTGACCGCAATGGCGGTAGACGGTGTCGATCATCTTGGAGATGTTCTTCTTGGTCATCTCCTGGTTGGCGGTCTCGTAAGGCACGTTGACGTTCTTCGGCAGCAGCTCGCCGATGATCATGCGGCCAGGGGTGGTGTCGTAGATCTTCGACACGACATTGCCTTCGGCGTCGACCGAGCGGAAGCGGCCCTTGATCTTGGCGTGCAGCGTCACCGCCTTGGTCTCGAGCGCATGCTGCAGCTCGCCCATGTCGGCGAACACCATGCCCTCGCCCGGCTCGTTCTGGTTGACGATCGAGAGATAGTAGAGACCGAGAACCATGTCCTGCGACGGCACGATGATCGGCGCGCCGGAAGCCGGGTGCAGGATGTTGTTGGTCGACATCATCAGCACGCGGGCTTCGAGCTGCGCTTCCAGCGACAGCGGCACGTGGACGGCCATCTGGTCGCCGTCGAAGTCGGCGTTGAAGGCCGTGCAGACCAGCGGATGCAGCTGGATCGCCTTGCCTTCGATCAGGATCGGCTCGAACGCCTGGATGCCGAGGCGGTGCAGCGTCGGCGCGCGGTTCAACAGCACCGGATGCTCGCGGATGACCTCGTCGAGGATATCCCAGACCTCCGGACGCTCCTTCTCGACCAGCTTCTTGGCCTGCTTGACGGTCGAGGAGAAACCCTTGGCGTCGAGGCGGGCGTAGATGAAGGGCTTGAACAGCTCGAGCGCCATCTTCTTCGGCAGGCCGCACTGGTGCAGCTTGAGCTCCGGACCGGTCACGATGACCGAGCGGCCGGAATAGTCGACGCGCTTGCCTAGCAGGTTCTGGCGGAACCGGCCCTGCTTGCCCTTCAGCATGTCGGACAGCGACTTCAGCGGACGCTTGTTGGCGCCGGTGATGACGCGGCCGCGACGGCCGTTGTCGAACAGGGCGTCGACCGCTTCCTGCAGCATGCGCTTTTCATTGCGCACGATGATGCCAGGCGCGCGCAGCTCGATCAGCCGCTTCAGGCGGTTGTTGCGGTTGATGACGCGGCGATAGAGGTCGTTGAGGTCGGACGTGGCGAAACGGCCGCCATCCAGCGGGACGAGCGGACGCAGGTCCGGCGGGATCACCGGAACCACCTTCATGATCATCCATTCCGGACGGTTGCCGGACTCCATGAAGTTCTCGACGACCTTGAGCCGCTTCAGATACTTCTTCTGCTTCAGCTCGGAGGTGGTCGAAGCCAGTTCCGAACGCAGGTCGCCGGCGATCTTCTCCAGGTCCATGCCGGCCAGGAGGTCGTGGATGGCCTCGGCGCCGATCATGGCGGTGAACGAATCCTCGCCATACTCGTCGACGGCCAGCATGTACTCTTCCTCGCTGAGCAGCTGGTGCTCCTTCAGCGCGGTGAGGCCGGGCTCGGTGACGATGTAGTTCTCGAAGTAGAGGACGCGCTCGATGTCCTTCAGCGTCATGTCGAGCAGCGTGCCGATGCGCGACGGCAGCGACTTCAGGAACCAGATATGGGCGACCGGCGCGGCGAGCTCGATATGGCCCATGCGCTCGCGCCGCACCCGCGACAGCGTGACTTCGACGCCGCACTTCTCGCAGATGACGCCCTTGTACTTCATGCGCTTGTACTTGCCGCACAGGCACTCGTAGTCCTTGATCGGTCCGAAAATGCGCGCGCAGAACAGGCCGTCACGCTCCGGCTTGAAGGTGCGGTAGTTGATGGTCTCCGGCTTCTTGATCTCGCCGAACGACCAGGACAGAATCTTCTCAGGGCTGGCGAGCGAAATCCGGATGGAATCGAACACCTGCGCCGGCGCCTGGGGATTGAAGAGATTCATGACCTCTTGGTTCATGCCGTTCTCCTTTTCGGGGTCCTCGAAAACCCCTTGCATCTGACGCGGGCCGAATGCCCGCTGAGTGGTCGGCCCACCGGCCGAAGAATTTGATTGGCGCGCCGCGATCTTGCGCGGCGCGCCGTTGCCTTATTCGGCTGCGCCCCTATTCGGCAGCATCTGGCAGCCGCACCGGAGCGTCGTCAAGCTTGGTGTTCTCCAGCTCGACATTGAGGCCGAGGGACCGCATTTCCTTGACGAGAACGTTGAAGCTCTCCGGAATGCCGGCCTCGAACGTGTCGTCGCCACGGACGATAGCTTCGTAGACCTTGGTGCGTCCGGCGACGTCGTCCGACTTCACCGTCAGCATCTCCTGCAGCGTGTAGGCGGCGCCGTACGCTTCGAGCGCCCAGACCTCCATTTCGCCGAAGCGCTGGCCGCCGAACTGCGCCTTGCCGCCCAGCGGCTGCTGGGTGACCAGCGAGTACGGGCCGATCGAACGCGCGTGGATCTTGTCGTCCACCAGGTGGTGAAGCTTGAGCATATAGATATAGCCCATCGTCACCTTGCGATCGAACGGCTCGCCGGTGCGTCCGTCATAGAGCTGCGACTGACCGCTGGTGTGCAGGCCCGCCTGCTCCAGCATGATGTTGATGTCGCCCTCATGCGCGCCGTCGAACACCGGGGTCGCGATGGAGACGCCGCGGCGCATCTGCTCGCCGAGGCGAATGATGCTTTCGTCGTCGTACTCGCGGACCGGCTCGTTGCGGTCATTGGCCGGCATGAAGCTCTCGATCGTCTTGCGCAGCGGCTTGATGTCGCCGCCCGCCTTGTACGCCTCGATCAGCTCGCCGATCTTCCTGCCCATGCCGGCGCAGGCCCAGCCCAGATGCGTTTCCAGGATCTGGCCGACATTCATGCGGCTCGGCACACCCAGCGGGTTGAGCACGATATCGGCATGCGTGCCGTCCTCGAGGAAAGGCATGTCCTCGACCGGAACGATGCGCGACACGACACCCTTGTTGCCGTGCCGGCCGGCCATCTTGTCGCCCGGCTGCATCTTGCGCTTCACGGCCACGAAGACCTTGACCATCTTCATGACGCCCGGAGGCATTTCGTCGCCGCGCTGCACCTTCTCGACCTTGTCCATGAAGCGCTGTTCCAGCGCCTTCTTGGAATCGTCGTACTGGCCGCGCAGGGCTTCCAGTTCGCTTTGGAGCTTTTCGTTCTCCACCGCGAACTGCCACCACTGCGAGCGCGGATAGTCGTCCAGCGTATCCTTCGCCAGCTTCGAGCCCTTCTTGAAGCCCTTCGGTCCGGCAATCGCATCCTTGCCGACCAGCATGTCGGACAGGCGCGAATAGACGTTGCGGTCGAGGATCGCCTGCTCGTCGTCGCGGTCCTTGGCCAGGCGTTCGATCTCCTCGCGCTCGATCGCCATGGCGCGCTCGTCCTTCTCCACGCCGTGGCGGTTGAAGACGCGCACTTCGACGACCGTGCCGAAGGTGCCCGGAGGCATGCGCATGGAGGTATCGCGCACGTCGGAGGCCTTTTCGCCGAAGATGGCGCGCAGAAGCTTCTCTTCCGGCGTCATCGGGCTTTCACCCTTCGGCGTGATCTTGCCGACCAGGATGTCGCCCGGCTGCACTTCGGCGCCGATGTAGACGATGCCAGCTTCGTCGAGGTTCTTCAGCGCTTCTTCCGAGACGTTCGGAATGTCGCGCGTGATTTCCTCCGGCCCGAGCTTGGTGTCGCGCGCCATGACCTCGAACTCCTCGATGTGGATCGAGGTGAAGACGTCGTCGGCGACGATGCGTTCCGACAAGAGGATGGAGTCCTCGTAGTTGTAGCCGTTCCACGGCATGAACGCGACCAGCACGTTGCGGCCGAGCGCCAGATCGCCGAGCTCCGTCGACGGACCGTCGGCGATGATGTCGCCCTTGTTGACGCGGTCGCCCATGCGCACCAGCGGACGCTGGTTGATGCAGGTGTTCTGGTTCGAACGCTGGAACTTCATCAGCCGGTAGATGTCGACGCCCGACTTGCCGGGATCGAGATCTTCCGTGGCGCGGATGACGATACGCGTCGCGTCCACCTGGTCGACGATGCCGCCGCGGCGGGCGCC
>NZ_RZOF01000132.1:0-14921 GCF_003998955.1 Mesorhizobium sp. M4B.F.Ca.ET.017.02.2.1
AGGCCGCGGCGAGCGGGCGCACCATCGCGTCGACGGGATGGTTCTTCAGCGGCTATCTGCTGGTCTGGATCGGCTTCAGCCTTGCCGCGACCGGCGCGCAATGGCTGCTCGCCCGTCTCGCCTTGCTCGATCCGATGATGGCGACCAACAGCGGCATCCTCGGCGGCGTCATCCTGATTGCCGCCGGCCTCTACCAATGGACGCCGATGAAGGGCGTCTGCCTCAGCCAATGCCAGGCGCCGATCGCGTTCCTGACCAGACATGGCGGATTCCGCACCGCGCCGCTCGGCGCGCTGCGTCTGGGTATCGCGCACGGCGCCTATTGCCTCGGCTGCTGCTGGGCGCTGATGGCGCTGCTGTTCGTCTGCGGCGTCATGAACGTGCTCTGGATCGCGGCGATCGCCATCCTCATCCTGCTGGAAAAGACTGTCCCGACGGGCCGGGCGCTCCCGCGAATCTCCGGCGCGGTGATGGTGGCGACCGGCGTCTGGCTGCTCGCCGGCGCCGGGTGATCGTCCGCCTGCTGATCTTCATGCGTGTTGATTTGTATTGATGAATGCAGCCGTCGTCCGGTTCGCCGGTGGCGGTCGCCGGCGAGGTCTTCCCCAATGATGCAGGAACAAACGCCAGGCTGATCTTTGCCGGTGTTGGGCTCATGCGGAAGGGCGGACTTTGCCGACTCTGGTTGCACGCTCCGGCTAATTTGCGGGCGCGTTTGGCCGCAATTCGGGCATTTGCGGCAATCGGTTTTCAAACTCTTTGGGAAACGGTCATTTCCCTTGACCTCACAGGAATAATCGCCTTCGATGCAGTTCGTGAATGGGAGGCAGCGCGTCGGTTGCGATGCGGGGATCCGGGAGTGGCCGGAAGGGAGCTGCGTTCACACGGGAAAAAGATCAGGGTCGCCTGAGAACAGGGTCACCTGTAAAACAGAAAAGGGTATGTGGGTCATGAAACATATTGCATTCGGCATTCTCGGCGCCGCCGCGCTTGGGTTTACGGCATCGGCGGCTTCGGCCGGCACGCTCGACACTGTCAAGCAGAAGGGCTTCATCCAGTGCGGCGTCTCCACCGGTCTGGCCGGCTTCTCGGCGCCGGACGACAAGGGTGACTGGCAGGGCATCGACGCCGACTTCTGCCGCGCCGTCGCGGCCGCCGTCTTCGGCGACGGCTCCAAGGTCAAGTTCACGCCGCTCAGCGCCAAGGAACGCTTCACCGCGCTGCAGTCGGGCGAGGTCGACATCCTGTCGCGCAACACCACCTGGACCATCAATCGCGACACCGCGCTTGGTCTGAACTTCATCGGCGTCACCTACTATGACGGCCAGGGTTTCATGATCAACGCCAAGAAGCTGCCGGGCGTGAACTCGGCGCTGCAGCTTTCGGGCGCCGCCGTCTGCGTGCAGAGCGGCACCACGACCGAGCTCAACCTCGCCGACTACTTCAAGTCGAACAAGATGGAGTACAACCCCGTCGTGTTCGAGAAGCTGGAAGAGGTCAACGCCGCCTATGACGCCGGCCGCTGCGACGTCTACACCACCGACCAGTCGGGCCTCTACGGCATCCGCCTGACGCTGGGTTCGCCGGCCGACCATGTCGTGCTGCCCGAGATCATCTCCAAGGAGCCGCTCGGCCCAGCCGTGCGCCAGGGCGACGACCAGTGGTACCACATCGTCAAGTGGACCTATTTCGCGCTGCTCGACGCCGAGGAGCTCGGCATCACCAAGGCCAATGTCGAGGAGATGAAGGCCTCCGACAACCCCGAGATCAAGCGCGTGCTCGGCCAGGAGGCTGACACCAAGATCGGCACCGATCTCGGCGTCTCCAACGACTGGGTCGTGAACATCGTCAAGGCTGTCGGTAATTACGGCGAAGTGTTCGAGAAGAATGTCGGCTCGGGCAGCCCGCTCAAGATCGCGCGCGGCATCAACGCGCTCTGGACCAAAGGCGGTCTGCAATACGCTCCGCCGATCCGCTGATCGAAATGTGATCCGGGAGGTAGGCTGTCTGCCTCCCGGTTTCTCTTTCCAGGGGACGGTCGCATGGCATCGCAGGAAATCCTTCGCGAGGAGCCGAGCAGGGCTTCCTTCATCAATGACCCTAAGGTACGCAGCCTTTTCTTCCAGACGCTGGTCATCGTCATTCTGTTCGGCTCGGTCTGGTGGATCGTGCAGAACGTCATCGACAATCTGGCACGCCTGCACATCGCCTCCGGCTTCGGCTTCCTGAAGGGGCGGGCCGGCTTCGATATCTCGGACACGCCGATCGCCTATACGTCGGATTCGACCTATGGCCGCGCCATCATCGTCGGGCTGATCAACACGATCATCGTCGCCGTCGCCGGCATCATCACCGCCACGATCATCGGCTTCGTCGTCGGCATCGGCCGTCTTTCGCAGAACTGGCTGATCCGCAAGATCTGCACGGTCTATGTCGAAATCTTCCGCAACATCCCGCCGCTGCTGGTCATTTTCTTCTGGTATTCCGGTGTGCTCGCCGTGCTGCCGCCGCCGCGCGAGAGCTACAACCTGCCCTTCGGCTCCTTCCTCAACCAGCGCGGCTTCTATTTTCCGCGCGCCATCTGGGGTGACGGCTCCTGGCTGATCTTGGTCGCCTTCCTCGTCGGCCTGGCCATGGCGTGGTTCGTCGCCCGCACGGCCCGCCAGCGGCAGATGGTGACCGGTCAGCAGTTCCCGGTGTTCTGGACGTCGATAGCGCTGATCGCCGGCCTGCCGCTGCTTGCCTACGCGCTTAGCGGCTTCCCGCTGAGCTTTGATTTTCCGAAGCAATCGACCTTCAACCTGACAGGTGGCTTCCAGGTCAAGCCGGAATTCCTGTCGCTCTATCTGGCGCTGTCCTGCTACACGGCGGCCTTCATCGCCGAGATCGTGCGCGCCGGTATCAGGGGCGTCAGCAGAGGCCAGACCGAGGCCGCCGGGGCGCTGGGACTGCGCTCGGGCCCGATCCTGCGGCTGGTCGTGGTGCCGCAGGCCATGCGCATCGTCATCCCGCCGCTGACCAGCCAGTATCTCAACCTGACCAAGAACTCCTCGCTGGCGATCGCCATCGGCTATCCCGATCTCACCGCCACCGCCGGCACGGTGCTCAACCAGACCGGCCAGGCGGTCGAGGGCGTGCTGATCATGATGATCGCCTATCTGGTGCTGAGCCTCGTGACCTCCGCGGTCATGAACGTCGTCAACGCCAGAATGGCATTGGTGGAGAGGTAGGACCATGCAGGAACATGATATGTCCTGGGTGCGTACCGAGATGGCTCTCGCCCAGCCGGCGCCGCCGAGCGAACGCGGGCTCTATGCCTGGGTGCGCAAGAACCTGATCGCCACCCCCGGCGACACCATCCTGACCATCCTCGGCATTCTCATCGTCGCCTGGATCCTGCCGCAGGTCATCAACTGGGCTCTGCTCAACGCCCAGTGGACGGGTCCGGATCGGACCGTCTGCGCGACCGTCGCGCAGGGCGGCATCCAGCCGGACGGCTGGAGCGGCGCCTGCTGGGCCTTCGTCAACGCCAAGTTCGGCCAGTTCATGTTCGGCCGCTATCCGATCGAGGAGCGCTGGCGGCCGATCCTCGTCGCCATCCTGTTCGTGGCGCTGCTGGTGCCGATGCTGATCCCGCGCGTGCCGCGCAAGGGGTTGAACGCCATTCTCTTGTTCCTGGTTCTGCCGATCGTCTCGTTCTTCCTGCTGCTCGGCGGCGTGTTCGGCCTGCCGCCTGTCGAGACTTCGCTGTGGGGCGGGCTGCTGGTCACGCTCAGCCTGTCCTTCGTCGGCATCGCCGTCTCGCTGCCGCTCGGCACGGTGCTGGCGCTCGGCCGGCGCTCCAAGATGCCGATCATCAAGATGCTGTGCGTCATCTTCATCGAGACGGTGCGCGGCATCCCGCTGATCACGGTGCTGTTCTTCGTCAGCGTCATGCTGCCGCTGTTCCTGCCGGAGGGCGTCACCTTCGACAAGTTCCTGAGGGCGCTGATCGGCGTCTCGCTGTTTGCCGCCGCCTATATGGCGGAGGTGGTGCGCGGCGGCCTGCAGGCGATTCCGAAAGGGCAGTATGAGGGCGCCGATTCGCTCGGCCTCGGCTACTGGCAGAAGATGGGCCTGATCGTGCTGCCGCAGGCGCTGAAGCTGGTCATTCCCGGCATCGTCAACACCTTCATCGGTATGTTCAAGGACACCAGCCTGGTGCTGATCATCTCGATGTTCGACCTGCTCGGCGTCGTCAAGCAGAACTTCTCCGACGCCAACTGGGCGACGCCGCAGACCGCGAAATCCGGCCTGGTGTTCGCCGCCTTCGTGTTCTGGCTGTTCTGCTTCGGCATGTCGCGCTATTCAATGTACACGGAACGCCGGCTCGACACCGGCTACAAACGCTGATGCAGGTCGCCTAAGTATGCGGTTTTGGGGTAACGACATGCATCAAAGACAACGATAAGGGGAATTGGCCATGACCACCGAAAACGCCGTCAGCGCGGACGACCTCAAGGTCGATGCCAAGAAGATGCACATCTCGACGACCGACGTCGCCATCGACATCGTCGGCATGCACAAATGGTACGGCGAGTTCCATGTGCTGAAGGACATCAACCTCAAGGTGATGCGCGGCGAGCGTATCGTCATCTGCGGCCCGTCCGGCTCCGGCAAGTCGACCATGATCCGCTGCATCAACCGGCTGGAGGAGCACCAGAAGGGCAAGATCATCGTCGACGGCAAGGAACTGACCAACGATCTGAAGAAGATCGACGAGGTGCGCCGCGAGGTCGGCATGGTGTTCCAGCACTTCAACCTGTTCCCGCATCTGACCATCCTTGAAAACTGCACGCTGGCGCCGATCTGGGTGCGCAAGACGCCGAAGAAGCAGGCCGAGGAGATCGCCATGCATTTCCTCAAGCGCGTCAAGATCCCTGAGCAGGCCAACAAATATCCGGGCCAGCTTTCGGGCGGCCAGCAGCAGCGCGTGGCGATCGCGCGCTCGCTGTGCATGAACCCGCGCATCATGCTGTTCGACGAGCCGACCTCGGCGCTCGATCCGGAAATGATCAAGGAAGTGCTGGAGACGATGGTGGGTCTGGCCGAGGAAGGCATGACCATGCTCTGCGTCACCCACGAGATGGGCTTTGCCCGCAAGGTCGCCAACCGGGTGATCTTCATGGACCAGGGCCAGATCGTCGAGCAGAACACGCCGGCCGAGTTCTTCGACCATCCGCGCCACGAGCGCACGAAACTGTTCCTGTCGCAGATCCTGCACTGAGCGGTTCCCATATCGAACGCAGAAGCCCGGCCGCAATGCGGCCGGGCTTTTTTCATATGCACGGGCCGGAGCTATCGGCCCTGATGCGGCAAAGGTGTCGTCGATGAGAAGGTTCTGGCGTTTGCTTGTCGGCCTGCCGGCCGCGTTCGCGCTCGCCGCGGCGCTCGGCACGCTGGTGCCGCGCCCGCTTTGGCCGGCGGCCGCAGCGGGCGAGGGCAGCAGGCGCATCCTGGTGCTGAGCAACCCGATCCACACCGACATCGCCATCCCCGTCGATGAAGAGGTGCGCCGGCGTTTCCATTTCCTCACCGATGCCGGCATCCCGGCCGACGCTCCGGAGGTGCGCTACATCGTCTTCGGCTGGGGCGGCCGTGCCTTCTACCTGGAAACGCCGACATGGTCGGAGCTGAAGGCGGTGCCGGTGCTCAAGGCGCTGACGCTCAACGCCTCGGTGATGCATGTCGATGTCGCCGGCGCAATCAGCGAACCGCATCCCGATGTCGCCGGTTTCGACATCGACGACGATCGTTTCTCAGCACTGCTCGACTATATAGCGGCGAGCTTCCGGCAGGGACCGGACGGCCCGATGGCCATCGACAATACCGGCTATTCCCGCTTCGATCGCTTCTACGAGGCCAACGGCCATTTCAACGCGCTGGTCGGCTGCAACACCTGGACGGCAGCCGCGCTGCGCACCGCCGGCCTGCGCACCGGCTGGTGGAACCCGCTGCCGGTGTCGCTGGGGTGGTCGATGCGGTTGTATGATTGAAGCCAATCATGAGCGCCTCATTCGTTCGCGCCCCCCTCTGTCCTGCCGGACATCTCCCCCACGAGGGGGGAGATTGGCGGTTTCGCCGCCGGTGCTGACCCTGCAACGTTGGACATTGGCGAAAGCCGGCGCGACTGCTGATCTCCCCCCAAGTGGGGGAGATGTCCGGCAGGACAGAGGGGGGGCGCTGTCCCGCCAGGCGATCGCAATTGCGATCGCCCACTAAGGCGGTCAACGCCGCACCACCTTCCGCGCCTCCCACCCGTAGAGCCAGTCCAGATCGGCCGCGAGCTTCTCCGCCGGGCGCGTCGCCAGCACCAGGTTGCGCGCGATCGCCACCGGCCCCCAGGCATGCCAGGCAAGCCGGTTGAGCGCGCCGCGCCTCAGTACCTTCGCGATGCGCGGCCGCCTCAGGTTCTCCCAGACGGCAAGGCTCTGCCCTGGATCGTCGGGGAAGTCGGCGACCATGCCGGCAAGCATCGCGGCGTCCTCTATTGCCATGGCGGCGCCCTGCGCCGAGAACGGCGTCATCGCATGCGCGGCGTCGCCAATGAGCGCGATCCCGGCTGGCGTCGTCCAGCGCTGCTGGGCGACGGTATGGATCGGAAACGCCGTCCACGGACTGGCCTGCGCGACAAGCCTTGCCAGCGCCGGCGCCGTGCCGCGCATGGCGCCTGAGAGGATGGCCGGGTCGGCATGGCCGGACCAGCCTTCGGCGATGCGCTCGCCCCTGGTGAAGGCGGCGAGGTTGAAGGCGCTGCCTTGGCTCACCGGATAGGCCACCAGGTGGAAGCCAGGATGCAGAAAGGTGGTGACGCAGTCCGTGGCGCCGACCGTTGCAAAGGCTTCTCCGGCGGCACTTTCAGCCGCGACCGTCGCGCGCCAGGCAAGCTCGCCCGAGAAGCGGCTCTTGCCGAAGCCCGGCTCCATGACGGCGAGCTTTTCGCGAAGCGACGACCAGACGCCGTCGGCGCCGACCAGCAATTGGCCGCTGGCCTCGATCCTGCGCCCATCCGCTTCGACCGTCACCGCAACGCCTTGCGGCGCGTTGGCAAGGCCTGTCACGCGCGCGCCGGTGACAAGTTCGATGTCGCGGCACCCCGCGGCCTGCGCCGTAAGCGCCGCCTGCACGTCGGCGCGGTGCGCGACGAGATAGGGCGCACCCCAACGGCTCTCGCCGGCTTGCCCCAGCGGCACCCGCGCCAATTCCCTGAGCGTCGCGGCGTCCTTCAGCACCACCGCCTCCGGCCGCACGGCATGCGGCAGCAACCGATCGAGCACGCCGAGTTGCCTGAGGATGCGCGTCGCGTTGGGGGAAAGTTGGATGCCGGCGCCGGCCGCTTCGAGTCGCGGCGCCTGTTCGAAAATCTGCACGGGATGGCCGCGTTCGGCGAACGCAATGGCCGCGGTTAACCCGGCGATACCCGCTCCGGCGATGACGACTTGCCGGGAGCGCGCGTCGTCCATCAGATCTGTCGCGAAAGAGTCAGGCGGCCTGGTCGATATAGAGGCAGCCCGGCGGCACCGTTTCCGTCGCCTTCAGCTTCGACGAATAACGGTAGAGCGTCGAGCAATAGGGGCAGACCTTCTCGTTGTCGTCACCCATGTCGAGGAAGACATGCGGATGGTCGAAAGGCGGGTTGGCGCCCGTGCACATGAATTCCCTGACGCCGATGTCGATCGCCGGATGGCCCGCATCGTTCTGGAAATGGGGAATGGAACCGCCTGCCATCGTCGTCTCCAATTTGGTCTCGGCCTGCTTTCGGCCAGTTGCATCTGGATCATAACCGGCCTCTTTGCAAGATCGATGAAATGAAACTGTCGCAAAAGCCTGTCAGAGGATAAGTTGAGCCGGTTAACCGGCTGGAGCATTTTTGCAGCCAGGCGTAGTGCCTGGCGCCACAAGGATGTTCAGGGAAACCGGGGCAGGGGCAAGAGCAGGAATCATGAACGAACTGAAGCCGGTGCAAAGCGAATTCATCACCATCGAGGCGGCAAGCCCGGAAGCCGGCAATCCAGACCGTTTCGTCAATCGCGAGTTCTCCTGGCTGCAGTTCAACCGCCGCGTGCTGGAAGAATCGCTGAATGCGAACCATCCGTTGCTCGAACGGGTCCGCTTTCTGTCGATCTCGGCCGCCAATCTCGACGAGTTCTTCATGGTCCGCGTCGCGGGCCTCGCCGGCCAGGTGCGCGAGGGCATCGCCCTCAAGAGCCCGGACGGCCGCACGCCGGAGCAGCAGCTCGAACAATTGCTGCGCGAGGTCGAGCGCCTGCAGGAAGACCAGCAGAAAAGCCTGTCGGCGCTGATGCAGCTGCTCAACAAGGAAGGCATCGAGAGCATCACGCGCGACGCGCTGACCAAGGACGAGAGGGCCTGGCTGGAAGAACATTTCCAGGATCAGGTGTTCCCGGTGCTGACCCCGCTGTCGATCGACCCGGCGCACCCGTTCCCGTTCATCCCCAATCTCGGCTTCTCGATGGCGCTGCAATTGCGCCACCGCAAGAACGGCGAGGAGATGAGCGCGCTGCTGCGCCTGCCGGTGGCCCTGAAGCGCTTCATCCGCCTGCCCGACCGCAAGAACCATGTCCGCTTCATCCCGCTCGAGGAAGCGGTCGGCCTTTATATCGGCAAGCTTTTCCCGGGCTACGAGGTCAAGGGCTCCGGCACCTTCCGCCTCATCCGCGACAGCGATATCGAGGTCGAGGAAGAGTCCGAGGATCTGGTGCGCCTGTTCGAGACGGCGCTGAAGCGGCGTCGCCGCGGTTCGGTCATCCGCATCGAGTTCGACATGTCGATGCCGCCCGCGCTGCGCGACTTCGTCGCCGGCGAGCTCGGCGTTTCGTCGAGCCGCATCAGCGTCTTGACCGGTCCGCTGGCGCTGAGCCAGATCTCCGAGATCGTCGCCGTCGCGCGCGACGATTTGAAGTTCACGCCCTACAATCCGCGCTTTCCCGAGCGCATCCGCGAGCATGGCGGCGACTGCTTCGCCGCCATCCGCGAGAAGGACATCGTCGTCCACCACCCCTACGAATCCTTCGACGTGGTGGTGCAGTTCCTGCGCCAGGCGATGGCCGACCCGGAAGTGGTGGCGATCAAGCAGACGCTCTACCGCACCTCCAACGACAGCCCGATCGTCCGCGCGCTGGTCGACGCGGCCGAGGCCGGCAAGTCGGTGACGGCGCTGGTCGAGCTCAAGGCGCGCTTCGACGAGGAGGCCAATATCCGCTGGGCACGCGACCTCGAGCGCGCCGGCGTTCAGGTCGTGTTCGGCTTCCTCGAACTGAAGACCCACGCCAAGATGTCGCTGGTGGTGCGGCGCGAGGACGGCAAGCTGCGCAATTACGTGCATCTCGGCACCGGCAACTACCATCCGGTCACGGCCCGCATCTACACCGACCTGTCGTTCTTCACCACCGACGCGACGATCGCGCGCGATGTCGCCCAGCTCTTCAACTTCATCACCGGCTATGCCGAGCCGGCCGAGGAGATGCGGCTGGCGGTCTCGCCGTTCACGCTGCGCAAGCGCATCCTGAAGCACATTTCGGACGAGATCGCCCATGCGCGCGAGGGCCGTCCGGCCCGCATCTGGATGAAGATGAACGCGCTGGTCGATCCGATCATCATCGACGCGCTCTATGACGCCAGCCGCGCCGGCGTCGAGATCGATCTCGTCGTGCGCGGCATCTGCTGCCTGAGGCCGCAGGTGCCCGGCCTGTCGGAAAACATAAGGGTGAAATCGATCGTCGGCCGCTTCCTCGAGCATAGCCGCATCTACTGCTTCGGCGACGGCCACGGCCTGCCTTCGGACGAGGCTATCGTCTACATCTCCTCGGCCGATTTGATGCCGCGCAATCTCGACCGCCGCGTCGAGACCATGGTGCCGATCACCAATCCAACTGTGCATGAACAGGTGCTTGGCCAGATCATGCTGGGCAACATCATGGACAACCAGCAAAGTTTCGACGTATTGGCTGACGGAACCTCCCGGCGCGTCGTGCTGGAGGAGGGCGAGGAACCGTTCAACGCGCAGGAATATTTCATGACCAATCCGAGCCTGTCCGGACGGGGTGACGCGCTGAAGTCGCATGCGCCCAAGCGCATAGCCCAGTTCAAGCGCCGCAAGAAGAACGGCGCCGCGTGATTTCTACTTCCCAGGGCCGGCTCCAGGACCGGCGGCCGCTGTCGATCATCGACATCGGCTCGAACTCGATCCGCCTCGTCGTCTACGAAGGGTTGGCGCGCTCGCCGACTGTGCTGTTCAACGAAAAGATGCTGGCCGGCCTCGGCCGCGGCATCGTTTCGACCGGCAAGCTCGATCCCGAGGCGGTGACCCGCTCGATGGAGGAGTTCCGCCGCTTCCGCGCGCTCTCCGATCAGGCGGGCGCGGAGCACATGTATGTGCTGGCGACCGCCGCCGCGCGCGAGGCGGTCAACGGCCCCGATTTCATCCACCGCGCCGAGGATGTGCTGAAGACCGAGATCCGGGTACTTTCCGGGCGCCAGGAAGCGCATTATTCGGCGCTCGGCGTCATCTCAGGCTTCCACCCGGCCAATGGCATCGCCGGCGACCTTGGCGGCGGCAGCCTCGAGCTGATCGACATCAATGGCGAGGCGATCGGCGACGGCATCACCCTGCCCCTCGGCGGCCTGCGCCTGCAGGACATGGCCAAGAACTCGCTCGCCCAGGCGCAGAAGATCGCGCGCGAGCAACTGGCGCGGGCAAAGCTGCTGAAGGGCGGGCAGGGCAGGGTCTTCTACGCCGTCGGCGGCACCTGGCGAAACCTCGCCCGGCTGCACATGGAGATGAGCAACTATCCGCTCGGCGTCATGCACCACTACGAGATACCGGCCGACAGCGTCCTGAGCTTCCTGAAGCAGGTGACGAAGGCCGAGATCGAGAAGGTCAGGGGCATCGAGGGCGTCTCGAAGAATCGTCGCTCGCTGCTGCCCTATGGCGCCGTCGTGCTGCAGGAGATCATGGCGGCGATGCAGCCGTCCAAGATCGTCGTCTCGGCGCTCGGCGTGCGCGAGGGCTTCCTCTATTCGCTGCTCGACGAGGCCGAACAGAAGGCCGATCCGCTGATCTCGGCCGCCGAGGAGCTTGCGCTCTTGCGCTCGCGCTCGGTCCACCACGCCCATGAGCTGGTCGAGTGGACCGGCAAGGCCTTCGCCGCCTTCGGCATCGACGAGACCGGGGACGAGGCACGATACCGCCATGCCGCCTGCCTGCTGGCCGACATCGGCTGGCGCGCGCATCCCGAATATCGCGGCCGGCAGTCGCTCAACATCATCGCGCATGCCTCCTTCATAGGCGTCGACCATCCCGGCCGCGCCTATCTGGCGCTGGCTGGCGCCTACCGCCATGACGGTATCTTCAACGAGGGCATCGCCCCCGAGATCAAGGCGCTGGCGCCGCCGCGCATCCTGGAGCGCGCCCGCCTGCTGGCGGCGATGATGCGCGTCGTCTACCTGCTGACGGCGGCGATGCCGGGCATCATGCCCCGGCTGAAATGGGAAAACCGACCCAACGGCGCGCTGGCCCTGGTGCTGCCGGCCTCGCTCGCCGACCTTTATGGCGAGCGGCCGGCCGGTCGGCTGGCGCAGTTGGCCAGGATCACCAATCGCCGGCTGGTGCTGGCGGTCGAGAATGGGCCAAGCGTCTCGGTCAAATAGGGTGTCTCGGTGAAAATGGTGGGCAGCGCCAAAAAGGCCCACCCGCATCTGGCGCGAAATCATCGCCGCCAATTTCCAACGCGCCTGAGCGAGCCGGCCAATTGGCCGGCCTGGTCAAGTCAGCTGATCTGCGATTCCAACCAGCCGCCCGTCGACCGACCAGGCACCGGCGCCGGCCATCGCCAGCGCCAGGAAGCCGCCTGCGATTGCGATGTCCTTCATCAGCATCTGCTGGTGCAGGAAGGCGAGCATCGCGTCGTCGCCGCCCTGGCCGTAATGACCGATGAAGCCGGCAACGATGCAGAAGGCCGCGAGCAGCAGGGCAACGATCCGCGTCTGGAAGCCGACGAGGATGAGCGCTCCGGCGATCAGCTCGAACAGGCCGGTGCCCCAGGCTGCGAGCGCCGGCAGGGGCAGGCCGAGGCCGGCGAAATAGCTGGTCGTGCCGGAAATATTGGTCAGCGCCTGGAAGCCGGAAGGGATGAAGAGGGCGGCAAGCAGCAGCCGGGACAGGAGAAGCAGCACGTTGCGGGGCATCATCACCTCCCTGCCGGCGACTCCGGCCCGGCATGCCGATCAGTCTACGCTGCCGGGGCTCGCACGGGAATTGGCTAACGAGGCTGCTCTAAGGACAACGAAAAAGCGGCGCGGAAAATTCCGCGCCGCTTTGTCTAGTTCGGGATTTGAGCGGGGTTCAGCCGCGCTTGGCGTCGATCGAGTAGGAACCGGCGCCAGACGAAGCCAGCACGATGAAGCCGCCGGCGATGGCGAGGTTCTTGAGGAACTGGATCATCTGCATCTGGTCGGCCCAGCCGGTATGGGCGACCAGCCCGGTGGCAACCGTGAAGATCGCCAGCACCCAGGCAACGATGCGGGTCTGGAAGCCGACGAGGACGGCGAGGCCGCCGAGCAGCTCGATGAGGCCGACGAGGACGGCGGTCACGGTCGGCAGCGGCAGGCCGAGGCTGCCAAAATAGCCGGCGGTGCCGGCAATCGCGGTGAGCTTGCCGAAGCCCGAAAGCAGGAAGATGACGGCCAGCAGGATGCGGCCGAGCAGGATGGTGGTGGAGCTGTTGGAAGCGACGCCGGAACCGGCGACGGAAGTGTTGATGGACATGGGACTCTCTCCGGGAGGATTGGAATGACAACCCAGATAGAGCAGGCAGACTGTTCACCAAAGATGCCGATGTGGCGACAGATTGTTCACCCGGTTACGTCGGTGATACTAGCTTACCCCGGATGCGTCATGTCCTCCGGCCGTACCAGCCGGTCGTAGTCGGCCTCGCTGACCAGGCCTGTCGCCAGTGCTTCCTCGCGCAGGGTGGTGCCCTTCTTGTGCGCCGTCTTGGCGATCTTGGCGGCGCTGTCGTAGCCGATGGTCGGCGCCAGCGCCGTCACCAGCATCAGCGAGCGGTCGAGCGCCGCCTTGATGTTGTCCTCGCGCGCCTCGATGCCGACGACGCAATTGTCGGTGAAGGAGACCGAGGCGTCGGTCAGCAACTGCACCGACTGCAGGAAGTTATAGGCCATCAGCGGGTTGTAGACGTTGAGTTCGAAATGGCCCTGGCTGCCGGCGAAGGTCAGCGCCGCGTTGTTCCCGAACACCTGGACGCAGACCTGTGTCAGCGCCTCGCACTGGGTCGGGTTGACCTTGCCCGGCATGATCGAGGAGCCCGGCTCGTTTTCCGGCAGCGACAGCTCGCCGAGCCCGGAGCGCGGGCCGGAGCCGAGGAAGCGGATGTCGTTGGCGATCTTGAACAGCGCCGCCGCTGCCGCGTTGATCGCGCCGTGCGAGAACACCATGGAATCGTGCGCGGCAAGCGCCTCGAACTTGTTCGGCGCGGTGACGAAGGCGATGCCGGTGATGGCGGCGATGCGGTCCGCCACCTTCTCGGCGAAGCCGATCGGCGCGTTGAGGCCGGTGCCGACGGCGGTGCCGCCCTGCGCCAGCTCCTGCAGGCCGGGCAGCGTCATCTCGATGCGCTTGATCGAGGAGGCGACCTGTGCGGCATAGCCGGAGAATTCCTGTCCCAGCGTCAGCGGCGTGGCATCCTGGGTGTGCGTGCGGCCGATCTTGATGATGTGCGCGAACGCCTGGCTCTTCGCCTCCAGCGCCTTGTGCAGGTGCTTCAGTGCCGGCAGCAGGTCGTGCACGATGCGTTCGGCGCAGGCGATGTGCATGGCCGTCGGATAGGTGTCGTTCGACGACTGGCTAATATTGACGTGGTCGTTCGGGTGCACCGGCTTCTTCGAGCCCATGACGCCGCCGAGCAGCTCGATCGCCCGGTTGGAGATCACCTCATTGGCGTTCATGTTGGACTGCGTGCCCGAGCCGGTCTGCCACACCACCAGCGGGAAATGGTCGTTGAGCTTGCCGTCGATGACCTCCTGGGCGGCCTCGATGATTGCCTTGCCGAGCGCGGGATCGAGCCGCTTCAGCTCCATATTGGCTTCGGCCGCGGCGCGCTTGACGATGCCCAGCGCGCGCACGATCGACGCCGGCTGCTTTTCCCAGCCGATCTTGAAATTGCCCAGCGACCGTTGTGCCTGCGCGCCCCAGTAGCGGTCGGCGGCGACCTCGATGGGACCGAATGTGTCGGTTTCGGTTCTGGTCTTCTCAGCGCTCACTGGAGGTCTCCGGTTGTCGAATTCGGCAACGGCGTATCGCGTTGCACAAATGGCATCAAGCGGAGATTGGGGGCGAAGAAGATGCAAATCGGTTGAAGAGTTAGCTAATCTCCCCCCTTGTGGGGGAGATGCCCGGCAGGGCAGAGGGGGGCGCGAAGGATCACGGCACCTGGGATGATCCGAGCTGCCATTTCATCCGGCCCTCAATGGGCTGAAACGCTGGCGGGACAGCGCCCCCCTCTGGCCTGCCGGCCATCTCCCCCACAAAGGAAGAGAACGCCTCTCACCCCGCCGTGTAGCCGCCGTCGATGGCAAAGACGCCGCCGCTGGTCCAGGCAGCCTCGTCGCTGGCGAGATGGACGGCGATGCCGGCAAGGTCGCCGGTGCGGCCGATACGCCCGAGCGGATAGCTGCGCTCGACATGGGCCTTCAACTCGTCTTGCGCGGCGGCCGGCAGGTTTTCGATCGACTTGCGCCGCATTGCGGTGTCGATCGTGCCCGGCGCGATCGCATTGACCCTTATGCCGCGCGGTCCGAGCTCGAAGGCGAGCGACTTGGTCAGCGAGTTCAGCGCGCCCTTGGAG
>NZ_RZOF01000133.1:0-14896 GCF_003998955.1 Mesorhizobium sp. M4B.F.Ca.ET.017.02.2.1
GTTCCCGGGACCGGGGGTAAAGTCGGTAATCCTGCCACCTGTCACCTCAAGTGATGAAGGATTTTCCGGCCTTGTCGACCTGCAAGGCAAACCCATCGACGATGATTTCAAGAAGCGGCGTTCAGAGATGCTGCTGCAGGCATTTCGGGATTGCAGGCCTGATATCGTCATGATCGAGGCGTTTCCATTTGGACGCCGGCAGATGCGTTTCGAACTCATGCCGCTGATCGAGGCCATCGACGCGACATCGCCCAGGCCGCTGTTGGCGACGTCTGTCCGTGATATCCTTCAGGAGCGCGTCAAGCCGGGCCGAAACGAGGAAACGGTCGATCTTATCAACAGGCATTTCGACCTTGTCATGGTTCACGGCGATCCGGCTTTCGCAACCATCGACAAGACATTTCCACTGGCTGGGGCGATCACAGCCGAGGTCACCTACACGGGGCTCGTTGCCGCGCCGCCACCGCCCGCGGCCTCCGAGCGCTTCGACGTTCTGGTGTCGGTTGGCGGCGGCGCTGCCGGAAAACACCTGGTCAGCTCCGCCATCGCCGCCGAAAGGAATGCCAACAACGCTTGGAAATGGTGTTTGATCACCGGCCCAAACTTGCCGAAAGACGAATTTGACGCGATCGCGCACGATGCCACGCCGGGGCTGTCCATCTTCCGGTTCCGCGAGGATTTCGCCAGCCTGCTGACCGGCGCCCGCCTGTCGGTCTCGCAGGCGGGTTACAACACGGTCTGCGATGTCCTGCGCGCCGGTTGCCGCTCCCTGCTGGTTCCATTTGCAGCCGGTGGGGAAACCGAACAAACGGTTCGCGCCCTGATGCTCGAAGAACTCGGTCTTGCAACGGTGCTGACGGAACAGGACTTAACGCCTGAAGGTTTGGCGCAAGCGATCGAACAGGCGCTTGGGGCGCCGACGCCATCCGCGCATCGCCTCGACCTGGAAGGCGCGCATCACGCGGCGCAAATCCTGCGCGAGCGGCATCGAACCTGGTCCCTAAGATCCTAACGCGAGTCGCGTCCGTTAGAGTCGCGCAAAGCGCTTCAGACAGTTCCAATCAGCATGAAGCGCGTATATTTCTTTGTCGGCAACTCGCCGGAGAACCTGATCTCCCGCAGCGCGGCCATGGCTTCGAAGGCTGCCAGTGAAGCCACGCAGTTGATGTGCGTCGGCTCGCTGAAATAGTCGTTCGACTGCAGCAGGACAGTCGTGCCGCGCGGAAGCAAAGCAAGCCAGGCGCCGAGATCGGCTATGTGTTCGCAGCTTGTATTGACCACCAGGTCGGGTTGCCCGGCCGCATAGTCGAGTGCGTACATATCGTCCGTCAGCGCCCGGAACCGGTCGCCGGCTTCCCGGTTGAGGGTCATGGCCACCGCGCCGACTTCGGGATCGATGTCGATGCTATCGACCGCCGCTATGTCGAAACGGGCGTCGTTGAAAAGCATTGCCGGCAATACGCCGTACCATCCACCCAGCACCCATATGCGCTCGAACCGGCCGCCGCAGCTTTCGAAAAGCCTGTCGAGCGCCCACATCTTGCAGGCGACCTGTTTGTGGTTGAAGGCGTTGGCGATGTCGGCCCGCGGATGCTTGGCGATGACGCGCGCCAGCCCGCTCACGAGAGGGTGGTTGACATAGGCAGCAATTCCCCGCGTAAGGTCCAGGGCCTGCTCGTGCCCGTCCAAGGCGGCATTGCGTGGTTGCGTGACATCCATCATAGTCGTCTTGTAGGGTGGGATTTCGGGCGACACAACGCAATCTTGCCCCCCGCAAGGCTGTTTGATCCGGGACGTGATTATGCTGTTAGCCGCTTCGCCATTGCCCGGAGAGGGCCGGTTGCATCTGTCCGGACCGAAGGCGTCCTGGGTGGGCTGCGGCTGCGAGCTTGTCTTTGGCGACGAAGACCTTGCCGATGCGCCCTTCGCCGGCAGGTGCTCTCACATCCTGCATCCTTCCAGCTGAAGGACCCACAGTCGCATATGGAACCCAGCCTAGCCCGCTATATCTGGAGGCACACCAGGAAGCAGCAGCTCTGGATATTGATGATCGTCCTGCTTTCGATGATCCCGTATTTCATGTCCTTCGACCTGCCGAAGCTGATCGTCAACGGCCCGATCCAAGGCAAGGGCTTCGAGCAACCGGGCGCCACCCAGCCATTCATGAGACTGCACTATGACCTGCCGTTCATTGGCGAGGTCCAGTTCTTCTCCGGCTTTCAGCTCGACCGCTCTGCAACGCTGCTTGCCCTAAGCGTCGTGTTCCTGTTGCTGGTCGTCATCAACGGCTTGTTCAAACTCTACATCAACACCTACAAGGGCCGCCTCGGCGAACGCATGCTGCGGCGTATCCGCTTCGATCTGGTTGATCGAGTGCTGCGGTTTCCGCCGTTTTACTTCAAACGGGTGAAATCCGCCGAAGTGGCGACCATGGTGAAGGACGAGGTGGAGCCGCTGGGCGGGTTCATCGGCGACGCCTTCCTGCAGCCGGTGCTGCTCGGCGGCCAGGCGCTGACGGCCATGCTGTTCATCATGGTCCAGAATTTCTGGCTCGGAACGATAGCGGTCGTGATCGTGGTGATCCAGATCGTGCTGATCCCGCGAATGCGGCGGCGGCTGATCGTGCTCGGTCGCGAACGGCAGCTGACGGCGCGCGCGCTTTCGGGCCGGGTTGGCGAAATCGTCGACGGCATCGGCGCGGTTCACGTCCACGACACCTCGAACTACGAGCGCGCCGACATAGCTGCCCGGCTCGGGCTCATCTTCAAGATCCGCTTCGATCTTTACCAATGGAAATTCATGGTAAAGTTCCTCAACAATTTTCTCGCGCAGCTGACGCCCTTCCTGTTCTACATGATCGGCGGGTATCTGGTCATCGAGGGGCGGCTGGACGTCGGCCAGCTCGTGGCCGTGATCGGCGCCTACAAGGACCTGCCCGGACCGATGAAGGAACTGATCGACTGGGATCAGGCGCGGCAGGATGTCCAGGTCAAATATCAGCAAGTCGTCGAACAGTTCACCGTCGACGGTGTCATTGCGCCGACAATCGGGGCATTGACGATCGACGCCCCCGGGCCGATGACCGGCCCGCTGTCGGCGATCGGTCTGTCGATAGCGGACGATGGCGGTGCATTGCTCCTCGACCGTATCTCCCTCCAGGTCAAGCCGGGTGAGACGGTGGCGCTGGTCAGTACCGCAACAGGTGGAGCGGAGGCGCTGGCGGAAGCCTTCGCGCGGCTGAACCGGCCGAAAGGCGGCAAGGTCGCTTCGGGCGCCCACGACCTGCTTGAACTCCCCGAAGCGGTGACCGGCCGGCGCATGTCCTATGCCTCGTCGGATGTTTTCCTGTTCCAGGCAAGCCTCCGCGACAACCTGCTCTACGGGTTGAAGCATGCGCCGCTGACATCGGTGACTTATGACGGCGCTGCGGCAGACCAGCGCCGCTGGAACATCCACGAGGCGCGCCGGTCGGGCAATCCCGATCATGATATCCAAAGCGACTGGATCGACTACGCTTCCGCCGGCGCTACCGGCCCGCACGACCTCTTTGGAGCCGTGCGCCGGGTGCTCGACGCGGTTATTCTGTCGCGCGACATTCTGGATCTTGGCCTGCGCTCTTCGGCCGACCTGACGCGTCACACGGAGCTTGCCAGGCGAATCGTCGAACTGCGTGCGGCGCTGCGAACGCGGCTGGAACACGAAGGGCTGAGCGGACTGGTGGTTCCTTTCGAACCGGGCGCCTACAACAAGGAAGCAACGATCGGCCAGAACCTGCTCTTCGGCGCTGCCGCCGGCCCCGAACTGGCCGACAGGGCTCTGGCGGCCAATCCGTATTTTGCTTCTGTGCTGAGCCAGGCCGGCCTCGACCGCACGCTCTACGAAATGGGCATGGAGATCGCAGACCAGGCGATCGAGCTGTTTGCCGACCTGCCGCCCGATCACCAGTTCTTCCAGCAGCTCGCCTTCATGAGCGCCGAGGAGATCCCCGCCTACGAAACCTTGCTGCAACGGCTCAAGAACCGTCCCTACGAGGCGGTCTCAGAGAACGATCGCGCCATGATCGTCACCTTGAGCTTTGCCTATATCGAGCCCCGGCATCGCTTCGGCCTGCTGAGCGACGAGCTGATGAGCAAGATCGTGGCTGCGCGCAATGGATTCTATGAAAACCTTCCGCCCGAGCTGCAGAATGCGGTCGAACGGTATGATCCCGCCAAATACATCGCCGCGGCTACCGTCATGGACAATGTCCTGTTCGGCCGCGTGGGCAACAACCATCCCGACGCGCCGGACCGCATACGCTCCATCGTCTATGACATTCTTGACGAGCTGGGGCTTTATGCCGAAGTTCTGGATGTCGGTCTGGACTTCAATGTCGGTTCCGGCGGCAGGCGGCTGACCGGTGGACAGCGACAGAAGCTCGACGTCGCCCGGGCCCTGCTCAAGCGTCCCGATTTTCTCATTCTCAACCGGCCGCTGTCGGCGCTCGACCAGCGTATGCAGGACAAGGTGCTGCAAAACGTGCTCGAGGAGGCCAGACGCGACGGCCATTCGCCGGCAATTGTGTGGGTGGTGACGAATCCGGCAATGGGGATGATGTTCGATCGCGTTGTCGTCTTCGACTCGGGCCAATTGGTTGAAGACGGAACACACGAGACACTTTTGGCGGAGAGCGGTATCTTCAAGGAACTGCTATCATAGAGCATTGGACATTCAGATGGGATCATTCTGCCGGTGGGAACTTGTGGCAAGGTCAAGGGATTCGGGTTTCCGGCTGATCGGGCCCGCCACCTTTCGCGTGGTTCGTCCCGCCACCCGGAAACAGAATTGATCCTATCTGGGGGTGGGTTGTTCTAGTCTCGCAGACGTGAGTTTTGGGAAGGTTCGCGACAATGCTGCTCAAGGATGAGGTTGGAATGCTGCAACGCGTTCCCTTGTTCTCTGGCATAGAGCCGACAAAGCTCAAGCTGCTTGCGTTCACATCCGATCGCGTGAGCTACGCCGCCGGCCAGATCCTTTTCCGGCAGGGTGATGAGGGAGATGCGGCCTATGTCATCCTTTCAGGCAGGGCGGATATTCTGGTCGATTCCGACAGCGGACCGATAAAAGTTGCCGAATTGCTGCCAAATTCGATCGTTGGCGAGATCGCCATATTGTGCAACAGCTCCCGCACGGCCACCGTCAGAGCCGCAAGTCCGGTTGAAGCCTTGAGAATTCACAAGGATCATTTCCTGAGGCTTATGAAGGAGTTCCCGGAAATGACCATCGAGATGGTTCGGGTTCTTGCCGATCGCCTGAGCCATACGACCGCGGATCTGATCGACGCGCGAAGCGCCAATAACGAATGAATTGCGCTCGATCCTTGCCGTCGTGATGGCACGGGCCTCTCACGGACAAGGTCATCAGGAGGAAAACCTTTCTCGCCTAGCAGCAGTTGTTTGGCTACGATGGCCGAGGGGGACTACGAAGGGCTTGCATGGACGACGACGTTTTCCTGGTCAGGTTTTGGGGCGTGCGCGGCAGCATTTCGGTATCGGGGCCAGAATTCTCTCGCTATGGCGGCAACACAATCTGCATCGAGATGCGATGCGGCAAGCATACGCTTCTATTCGACGCGGGCTCTGGCCTGCGGCCTGCCGGCTGGGCGCTTCGGGCGTCGGGCGTGACCGATTTCGACCTGTTTTTCACGCATTGTCATTACGATCACATCATCGGGCTGCCGGCCTTTAAGCCGATGTATGACCGGAGCGTCAAACTCAGGCTTTGGTCCGGGCATCTTGCGGGACGCATGACGACCCGGCAGATGGTCGATGAGTTCATGCGGCCGCCCTGGTTTCCGGTGAGACTGGATGTCTGCAAGGCAAGCCTCGACTATCGCGATTTCGTATCCGGAGACGTGCTTCGGCCGCGCCAAGGAGTGGTGGTCCGAACCGGCAGTCTCACCCATCCCGGTGGCTGCATAGGCTACCGGGTCGAATGGGGTGGCCGCGTCGTGGCGGTGATCACAGACACCGAGCACGAGCCGGGCCAGCTCGATCAGGCGATCCTCGATCTCATCGAGGATGCCGACCTCGTCATTTACGATTGCACCTACACCGAAGAGGAAATGGAGCGCTATCGCGGTAACGGGCACTCGACATGGCAACAGGGCGTCAAGCTCTGTGAGGCTGCCGGCGCGCGGGGGCTTGCGCTGTTTCACCACGATCCGTCGCGCACCGACGATCAGTTGGACGAGATGGAGAAATTGGCCAAAGACAGGTTTGCAGGCGCTTTTGCCGCGCGGGATGGCCAGACGCTCGAATTTCCCGTCTCATCGCATAAAAAGCGCTGAGCTATTTTCCTTTGCCGGCGCTGCGCCCGATCAATGTCCTGATCGGAAGCCATGCGCAGCCTTCAGCCTGTGCGGTGACTGCGAACAGCCGTTCGAGGAAAAGCCAGGCCGATTCATCATGTACGAGATGGTGGGTGAGCAGGCCGACCGGTTCGCCGCCATCGAATGCCTGCTGCAGTTGCGCGACGATAGCCTGAACCAACAGGCCATGATCGCGGCAACCGCGCGTGCCATGCCAATCCATGATGTCGACATTGCTGTTGATGACCGCCAGCGAAGCCGGCTTCGGCGGCCCATAGACCGACAATGCCGTAAATCCTATCGATCCAAGGTCGGAAACCAGGCCGGCGTCGATCCTGTTCCAGGGTGGCACCAGCATCGGAACGGCACGTGCGCCATGCAGGCCGGTTACGTGCGACAGCCCGCGCGCCAGGTCATCGAGCACCGCCTCGCGCGGCCGATGCGGGCCGAGCTCCTGCTTTTTCTGGTCCTCTGGCGCATGATTCCGGTGCGCCCAGCCATGGATTGCGACCGTGGCATGCGGCGCCTCGTCAAGCCGGACGACAAGCTTCTCATCAGTCCGGGCCGGAATCACGGCCAGGGTGACCGGAACCGCGAATTCACCGGTGAGGCGGAGCAGCCGGTCAAGCGCGGGCGTCGGATCCACGGCGTCATCGTCGCGCAGCCAGAACTCTGCCTTGCGGCCCGCCCGTTGCCAGCGCGCTAGGTCTTCCACCAGGGGTTGCCAGATCCGATCGGGTGTCATGAAACCGGGATCTTCGCAAGAAGTTCGGTCAGACACGCAGCCGCCGCACCGAGGGAACGCTCTTCGAGGGTGAAGCGTCTGGCTTCCGCGGCCATGATGGTTCTTTCGTCGTTCCGGGTCAGGAGCCTTTCAATGGCGGAAGCGAATGCCGCCACATCGCCCGGCGGGGTGAGAAACCCGGTCTGGCCATCCCGCACGACCTCCGGCACGCCGGCGATGTCCTGGGCTACCACCGGAAGGCCGGCGGCCTGTGCTTCAAGATAGGCAATGCCATAGGCCTCGCCGAAACCCGGCCAGACGTAAATTCCCCCACCGTAGAGGACATCCGGCACGGCGGCTGGCTCAATCGCGCCAAGCCATTCGACGCGGTCGGCGGGCAGGCCCGCGAATTGTGCCTTGACCTCTTCACGCGCAGGCCCGTCCCCGACGACCGAGATGGTCCAGGGCAGGTGGCCGATCGAGCCGAGCGCTTGCGCCAGCATGTGATAGCTTTCGAGTTTGTCGCCCGGGCGCATCATGGCGACGGTAACGAGGCGCGTCGGACAGCCCCGTGTCGGCGTTTCCCGGAATGCCGATGTGTCGATGAAGGGCGAAAGCATGCCCAGAGCGGCATCGGGTATCGCCTCTGCCAGTCCCTGACGATCCCTTTGCGTGAAGCAGATGTTCAGCGCCGCCTGTTCGACGGCTCGCACCACCGACGCTTGCGCATCGGCCCACAAGCCGGTGTTGCGCCGCCTCGAATAGGAGGCTTCCGCTGTCACATAGGGGACGGCAAAGGCCGATGCCAGCTCTGGCCCGATCAGGTCGGGCGCCTTGTAATAGGGATGATAGGTGAACCAGAGACCGGGTTTGCCGTCACGATCCCAAAGCCTTGCCAGCCGCGCGGCTTCCGCTCGGGCCTCGATCTTGAGCGCATGGAAACTTTTCGACTCCGGTTCGCGTAGATAGAAGCGCAATTCGGAAGCCAGTTCGACGCTATGCCCGCCGCGCTCCAGCGCCTTGACCAGCGCCCTTGCCATCTGGCGGTCGCCGGAGGCAACGGGATGATTGAGTGACTTCAGCGGCGCGTAGAAGGCAATTCGCATTTCCGGACCCTATCATCGCAAAGCCAGCGCAAGTCAATTTCGCAGCACGATCGACTTCACCTTCAAGCAGTGGAAATGTGCTATCTCATGCTCATGGAAACAGCCGCCGCGTCCGACCCGTTTGTCGCTTCTCTGCCGGTCTTCGCCAAGTTCGAAAGCGTTGCCGATATCGACAACTATCGGCCTCTCCCCGATGGCTGGGCGCTGGCCACGGCCGACATCGTCGGCTCGACCAAGGCGATCGAGGCTGGGCGCTACAAGACCGTCAACATGGCCGGCGCCAGCGTCATTTCGGCGCTGCTCAATGCGCTGGGCCGGCAAGACCTTCCCTTTGTCTTCGGCGGCGACGGCGCGCTGGTGGCGTTTCCCGGCTCGGCGCTGGAGGTTACCCGCAACGCGCTGGCGGATGTGCAGAGATGGGTGGCGGACGAACTGGACCTGACCCTGCGTGCCGCAATCGTGCCGATAAAAGACATAAGGGCGCAAGGCCGCGACGTTCGCGTGGCGAGATTTCAAGCCTCCGAAGCGGTCTTCTATGCGATGTTCGCCGGCGGTGGCGGCAGTTGGGCGGAAGCCGAGATGAAAGCGGGGCGCTACCGCATCGATCCTGCGCCGGCTGGCGCGCGGCCGGATCTGACCGGCCTCTCCTGCCGCTGGAACCCGATCGAAGCCCGGCACGGCGAAATCGTCTCGATCATAGCCATACCGGGGGCGTCGCGCGACTTGCGCGGTTTTCAGTTTCTGGCGTCTGACATCATCGCCCTTGCCGGCAGGCAGGAACGCGATGGCCACCCGGTACCGGTGAACGGGCCGGACTACAGTCTGCTGCCTGCCGGCCTCGATATCGAGGCGCGCGCCACGGCGCCGGCAGGACGGCGCTGGCTAACGAAGCTGTGGGTGATGTTATGTTCCTGATGACGCTCACGGCTGTCACCGACAGATATGGCTGGACAATCGGCAGTTTCGATCCGAAGGTCTACAAACGCGACGTGGCCAGCAATTCGGATTTCCGGAAGTTCGACGACGGCTTGAAGATGACCATCGACGTCGACGCGGATGTGTTGCAACGGATCGAGAACCGGCTGAAGCAGGCGGAAGAGGCGGGCATCTGCAACTATGGCCTGCACCGCCAGAAGTCGGCCTTGATGACATGCCTCGTCGCCTCGCCGCTGCAGCGCGATCACCTTCATTTCATCGATGGCGCGGCCGGCGGCTATGCGAAGGCTGCCGCCAGCCTAAAGGCGAAGGTGCCGGTTTGATGACGGGGTTGCGGAAATCGATCCTGGGCAATATGCCTCGGCCGTGGTTCCTAGTGAGCCTCGCCACGGGAACGGACCGCCTGTCCGAATTGACGGGAAAGCAGATTTTTGGACGCCTCGCGATCGATATATGACCGTCTTCTAGACCGGATTTCGACCCGCGCCGCGCAAGTCGGCGTGATCGGACTGGGCTATGTCGGGTTGCCGCTGGCGGTTGCGATCGCACGCGCCGGCTTTCCGGTTTTCGGCTTCGATATCGAAGCCCAGAAGGTCGAGAGCCTGAACAACGGCCAATCCTACATCGAGGCAGTGACGTCGACTGCCCTTGCCGACCAGGTGGCGGGCGGACGGTTCCGCGCCACTGCGGATTTTGCCGAACTGGCCGTCTGCGATGTCATCATCATCTGCGTTCCGACACCGTTGACGAAACACCGTGAGCCGGATCTCTCCTTTGTCAGGAACACCGCAAGCACCATTGCGAAGCATCTGCGTGTCGGCCACCTGATCGTGCTGGAATCGACCACCTATCCCGGCACCACTGACGACGTGATCAAGCCGATACTGGAAGAAACCGGCTTGCAGTCGAAGATAGACTTCTTCCTCGGCTTCTCGCCCGAGCGCGAGGATCCCGGCAACCGCAGCTTTGAAGTCGCGACGATCCCCAAGGTCGTGGCAGGCGATGGCATGGAAGCGGCGAGGCTCGTGCAGGCTTTCTACCAGGGCGTGGTCAAGACCGTCGTTCCGGTCTCCACCACCGCGACGGCCGAGGCGGTCAAGCTGACGGAAAACATCTTCCGATCGGTCAACATAGCGCTCGTCAACGAGTTGAAGGTCGTGTTCGACGCGATGGGCATCGATATCTGGGAGGTGATCGAGGCGGCAAAGAGCAAGCCCTTCGGATACATGCCCTTCTATCCTGGCCCCGGACTTGGCGGGCACTGCGTTCCGATCGATCCCTTCTACCTGACGTGGAAGGCGCGCGAATACGAACTGCCGACCCGCTTCATCGAGCTGGCGGCAGAGATCAACACGGCCATGCCGCACCGCGTGGTCGATGAACTGGCGAAGGCGCTGGACCGGCGCTGCGGCAAGGCGCTCAGCCGCTCGCGCATTCTCATCATCGGGCTGGCCTACAAGAAGAATGTGCCCGACATCCGCGAAAGCCCCTCGCTGCGGCTCATTGAGCTTATTGAGGAACGGGGCGGCAAGGCGGAATTCCACGACCCGCATGTCACCGAGATTCCGGCCACGCGGGAGCATATGGCGATCAAGGGGCGCCGCTCGGTCGAATTGACCGAGGCGGCCTTGAAGGATTTCGATGCTGTCGTCGTTGCAACCGACCACGACGCGATCGACTATCGGACGATCGCTGATCACGCCCTTCTGATCGTCGACACACGCAATGTTTTTGGCCGCCTCGGGCTGGCCCGCGAGAAAGTGGTGAAGGCCTGACAGCGTCCAAGCCGGCGAATTTTCTGCCCGATGTCAGGATCGTGGTTGCACTCCGAAGGCAGCTTCGCCACATAACGCCCAGAACACAGATGCAGTTACGTCTGCTGCCGCAAGGACAGTCATCAGGGAAATTCTTCGCCGCTTTTGCCGCCGAAGCAGGTCTCGTTGACTTCGGGGGATTATCCTTGGGGTCGTTGGCGGACTGTTTTATGGCGGATCAAACGACAAGGGCTCCGTCTTCGACGGGTTGCGAGATAGCATGAGCACAGCGCAGGCAGAAATTTCCACCATTCTCATGGATAAGGTTGCCGATTGGCTGAACCAATCGGCGCTGGCGGGCAGCGACCTGGAAACATTGGTAAAAGGCTTTTGCGAGCGGCTGGCTGCTGCCGGCCTGCCGCTGAAGCGGGTGCATCTGAGCTTTTCGATGCTGCATCCGCTTTATGATGCGCTTGGCTTCACCTGGGTTCGCGGCCAGGGCATGGAAGTGGAAGGCTTCCGCGTTGAGCCCGGCGAGCCGTCCGACAGATTCCTGACCAGCCCGTACTACCATCTGCTCAGCAACAAGCTCGACCATCTGCGTCGCCGGATCGACCCGTCATTGCCGCCGGAGTTTCCGATTTTCGGTGAACTCGCGCTTATGGGCGTCACCGACTACATGGCTTTCGTCCATCCCTTCAGCGACGACACCAGTCAGGGCATGATCGGGTCGTGGTCCACCGACGGCACTGCAGGCTTCAGCGACAGCATGATTTCAGCGTTACTTCGCATCCAGAGCCATCTCGCGATCGCAACCAAGATGGCGGTGCTCACCAAGCTCGCCGACAACATGATGACCACCTATCTCGGCGGCGACGCTGGCAGGCGCGTGCTTGACGGTCAGATCAGGCGCGGCGAGGGCGATACGATCCGGGCCGCACTGGTCATGGGCGACATGCGCGGGTCGACAAGGCTTGCCGCAACCTCGGGCCGCGAAATCTATATCGATACGCTGAACCAGTTTTTTGACGCCGTTGCCGCACCTTTCAATCGCAAAGGCGGGCAGATCATGAGTTTTATCGGGGACGGGTTTATTGCCGTGTACCCCTGCGAAAGGCACCGCTCGCAGTCCGAGATCGCCTGCCAGGCTGCTCTTGCGGCAGCGCACCAGGCTAGCGCGCGGGTCATGGATCTCAATCTGCGCCGAAAGCAGCAGGGGTTGTCCGACATAAAATTTGGCATCGGCCTGCATGTCGGCAATGTGATGTTCGGCAATGTCGGGCTTACCGACCGGCTCACATTCTCTGTCTTCGGCTCGGCTGTAAACGAGGTCCAGCGCCTCCAGATCCTGACCAAGAAATATCCGCACAGCGTTCTCGCCAGCAAGGACTTCGCCAGCTATTGCGGCGCAAACAGCTGGCTGACGCTGGGCCATGAGGAGCTGACCGGCATCAAGCAGAAGCTGACGGTGCTTTCACCCGATCTGTCGGGTGCGCTCACGCTCGATGAAGACGGTGCGATGGAGACGATTCACGATCGAAAATCGGAGGCCGAGCAGGTCATGCTGCTGCATCGCGATGCCGCCCGGCTGTCGGCGGGCGACCCGAGCAAGCTCCAGTAGGCGCCACGAACCAACCCGAACGCCCTTGGCAGGCGGTCCGGTCGCCGGCGCCGCCGCTGGCGACCGCTTCGAATCCAAGTTGCTCTAGGCTGGCAATACGCTAGTCTCGCTTTCTGGAAGTTGCCAGAGTGGGGCTGGTTTAAGAATGAATTCAGGTGTTGACCTGCTGCGGATCGAGGATGTTGGCATCTCTTTTGCCATTATCGGCGGGCCGTTGCATGCCGTCAGGCGCGCAAACCTTCGCGTCCTGCCGGGTAAGGTTACCGCGCTTGTGGGCGAGTCGGGTTCCGGAAAATCGGTTCTCAGCCAGGCGGTGATGGGCATTTTGCCGAACACAGCCCATGTTCGCGGCCGTATCCTGTTTTCCGATCCTGAAAAGCCCGGCACGACGCAGGATATCCTGCAGATGTCGCGCGACGGACCTGAAATCCGGGCGTTGAGAGGCAGCCGCATCGGCAAGATATTTCAGGAGCCGATGACATCGCTGTCGCCGTTGCACACGATCGGCAACCAGGTCAGCGAATCCCTGCAGATTCATACGCCCATGGCTCGGGCGGAGCGCAAGGCGCGGACCGAGGAAATGCTCAGCCTTGTCGGCTTTCCCAATCCCAAGCGCGCCTATGACATGTATCCGTTCGAACTATCGGGAGGACTGCGTCAGCGCGCCATGATCGCCATGGCGCTTGTCTGCCGGCCCGCTCTGTTGATCGCCGACGAGCCGACGACGGCGTTGGACGTCACCATCCAGGCGCAAATCCTGCAATTGCTGCGCGAGCTTCAGAGCAAGCTGAACATGGCGATGCTGCTGATCACGCACGACCTTGGCGTGGTCGCCAATGTCGCCGACGAGGTGGTGGTTATGTACCATGGCGAGATCATGGAAGCGGGACCTGTCGAGGCGATATTCCGCCGGCCGGGCCATCCCTACCTGAAGGGCCTGATGGCTGCCGTACCGCATTTCGACCTGAAGCCCGGCGAAAGGCTGAAGGCGCTGCGCGAGGTGCCGGTGAATGTCGGGAACCTGCTCGGCAAGCAGACGGCGCCGGCGTCCACGGGGCCGGACGACATCCTGCTGTCGGTCAGGGATCTGACAAAGACCTTCACCATCCGCAAATCCGGATGGTTCGGCGGGGATCATCAAACCTCCATTCGCGCCGTAGACGGCGTGAGCTTCGATATCAGGCGGGGTGAGTGCCTGGGTCTGGTCGGCGAAAGCGGCTCCGGCAAAACCACTGTCAGCAAGATCCTCATGCGGGCCGTCACCCCCAGCGGCGGCTCTGTGATCTTCAATGGCCGCGATGGCCCAATCGACGTCTTGGGAGGCGAGGGAGACGCCCTGCGCCTGCTGCGCGCGAAAATCCAGATGGTTTTCCAGGATCCGGTTTCGTCGCTTTCACCGCGCATGACGGTGGAGAACATCTTGAGCGAGCCGCTGGAGATCCATCAACGTGGCAATGCCGCGTCCCGGCTCGCAACGGTCAAGAGCCTGATGCAGGCGATCGGGCTCGATCCGCGCTTCATCAAGCGTTATCCGCACAGTTTCTCCGGCGGGCAGCGTCAGCGTATCGGCATCGCGCGGGCCTTGGCGCTGGGGCCTGAACTCCTGATCTGCGACGAGCCGGTTTCGGCGCTCGACGTCTCTGTCCAGGCGCAGATCCTGAACCTTCTGAAGGACCTGCAGAAGGAACTGGGCCTGACCTACCTGTTCATATCCCACAACCTCGCGGTGGTGGACTACATGGCAGACCGCATCGCGGTGATGTGCGGCGGGCGTATTGTCGAGCTTGCGCCGCGCGAAATCCTGCTCAGGAAGCCGATCCACCCTTACACGCGCTCACTGGTCGCTGCGGTGCCTTTTCCCGATCTCGACAGGCCGATGGATTTCAGGACCCTGAAGCTCAGCGGCGCTTCCGACACCAGCGCATGGGGACCGCAACTCCGCGACGAGGGCGACGAGAATGTGCTGTCGCCGCTCGATCTTGGCGGCGGCCACCTCGTGCTGGCCCGACGTTCGGCCGATGTCAGCGAGCTACGCCATTGATCAGCCGGCGCACAGTCCTTGGGCTCATGGCTTCGGCAATTCTGCCGGGCACGGTGCGCGCCGGCGATCTGGAGCCGGATTTTCTTCAGCCACGGCTGAAGGCCAGGTCGCTGCCGGCACTCGCCGAACGCCTGCCCAAGCGCCCGCGCGCGTTGAATCTCGCTGCGATGGGCCGGCAGCCCGGCCAGTATGGCGGCACGCTGCGTACGATCATCGGCAGCCAGAAAGATATCCGGATGATGACCATCTACGGATACGCTCGCCTGGTCGGCTATGACGAGAAGCTTAACTTGCAAGCCGATATTCTCGAAAGTTTCGACGTGGCGGATGATCGCGTCTTCACTTTCAAGATACGGGAAGGACAC
>NZ_RZOF01000134.1:0-14852 GCF_003998955.1 Mesorhizobium sp. M4B.F.Ca.ET.017.02.2.1
GCGCACACGATGCCGCCGCTCGGCATCATGGTCGAGGTGCCTTCTGTGGCGATTGCGCCGGAAGCTTTCGCAAACGTCGCCTTCTTCTCGATCGGCTCCAACGACCTGACGCAATATGTGATGGCGGCGGCCCGAGACAATGCCGCCGTCACCTACCTCAACTCGGTTCGGCATCCGGCGGTTCTTAGGTTGATGGAAGCGGTGGTGCGCTTCGGACGCGAGACGGAGATCCCGGTCAGCCTGTGCGGTGATGCCGGCGGCGATCCGGCCGCCATCCCGGCGCTGCTCGAAACCGGCCTGCGCGACCTCTCGGTCGCCCCAGCCCAACTCGCAATGGCGAAAGCGGCCATTGCGGAAGTCCCGGTCTAGGCGCGGCATGGCCGAGGCGGAGAAGATACCCGAAGCCGGCTCGGAAGAGGCGATCCGCGCCTACAAGACGATCCTGTCGCACGTCATCGACCAGCGGCCGTCCGGCATGCGCCAGCGGCTGGCGGACGCGCTCGGCAAGCATCGCAGCTTCGTCACCCAGATCTCCAGCCCGGCCTATTCGATCCCGATCCCGTCAAAGCATCTGCCTTCGATCTTTTCCGTCTGCCATTTCAGCCCTGCCGAGCGCGACCAGTTCCTCGCCGCCTATCACCAGGCACATCCGGGCAAGATGTCGGCGGCCTCCGGCCTGCGCAAGACGCGCCATGTCTCGCTCATCGTGCCGGATTTCGGCGACGACAAACAGAATGCGGCGCTCGACCGGGCGATCAACGACTTCATCCAGAAGATCACCAGCATCGCCGGCAAGGGCAGCGGCTAACCAGGCAATTCCAGGAAAAGCAGCGGTTTTCCGTTCGGAATTGCATAAAAATACGAGACTGTTCCGGGAGGACAGCCATGAAGAAATTCATCAATGCGGTGGACACGGTGCTGACCGAGAGCCTCGACGGCTTCGTCGCCGCCCATTCGGATATCCTTGTGCTGGGTGATGAGCACAAGTTCGTCCGCCGGAGGGCGCTGAAGCCGGGCAAGGTGGCGCTGATCTCGGGCGGCGGCTCGGGCCACGAGCCGCTGCATGGCGGGCTGGTCGGCCACGGCATGCTGGACGCGGCCTGCCCCGGACAGGTGTTCACCTCGCCGACGCCCGACCAGATGCTGGCGGCGGCCGGGGCGGTCGACACCGGCGCAGGCTGCCTGTTCATCGTCAAGAACTATGAAGGCGACGTGATGAACTTCGACATGGCGGCCGAAATGTCGGAAGGCGTGCTGCAGGTAGTGACCAATGACGACGTCGCGGTCGAGAACTCGTCCTACACCACCGGCCGGCGCGGCGTCGCCGGCACGCTGGTGGTGGAAAAGATCGTCGGCGCGGCGGCCGAGCAAGGCATGGCGCTGAAGGAGCTCAAGGCGCTCGGCGAGCGCGTCAACGGCGCGACGCGCTCGATGGGCGTGGCGCTGACCAGTTGCACCGTGCCGGCGGCGGGCAAGCCGACCTTCGAGATCGGCGACGGCGAGATGGAATTCGGTGTCGGCATCCATGGCGAGCCCGGCCGGCGGCGCGACGCCCTGAAGAGCGCCGACGCCATCGCCGAGGAAATCTGCGCGGCGATAACAGGCGATCTCAGCGGCCGCGCCAGAGGGCCGGCGCTGCTGTTCGTCAACGGCTTCGGCGGCACGCCGTCGATGGAGCTCTATTTGATGTACAACAGCGCCCGCAGGATCTTCGAGACAAGCGGTGTGAGCGTTGCCCGCTCGCTGGTCGGGTCTTATGCCACGTCGCTCGACATGGCCGGCTGCTCGATCACGCTGACCATGCTCGACGACGAGATGACGACCCTGTGGGACGCGCCGGTGCATACGGCGGCGCTGCGCTGGGGGATGTAGCCTCGAGGGATACCTCTTCGCCAAGTCAAATCAGGCGTGAGGTTCGTTGCCGTCGCACTGGTTTCCATGGTGCTTTTCTGCAACCATATTGGCGACACAAGTCCTCCATCGCGCAACACCGAACGGGTTGATGCTGCCACCACTTGCGCCTGCCGACGAAAAACTGCTGCTGAACTACGCCGATCCGGAGGCGCGCATGGCCGTGGTTCCGGCGGCGGGAACCCTGCTGGCCCTGCTCGACAATGCCGAATTCCACGGCGTTCTGCCGATCATGCTGCGCAAGCTTCGGGAAGCAGGCGATGCGCATCTGCCGCAAGATCCGGCCCTGCAAGCGAGATTGACCGAACTGCGCGAGGCATCGACGCTGGTCACCGGCCAGTCCATGCTGCTGCAATATCATGGCGAGCGCATCATGAAGGCGCTGGCGGCGAAGGACATCCCAGCGCGGATCGTCAAGGGTCCGGTCTTCGCGCGCAAGCTCTACAAACATGTCTCGGATCGGCCGTTCACCGACATCGACATCCTGGTCGAGCCGGCCAGCATCAACGACGCCAATCAGGTGATCGCGGCCTCCGGCTTCGAGCTCCACAGCGGCGAAGCCCAGTCACACGATTTGCAGGAGTTCAAATGGCTGGAAAAGGAGAATTCGAGCCTGCTGATCGAACTGCACGGCAATCTGGTGCATGATTCTGGCATGCGGCGGCGGCTGTCGCTGGGTTTTCGCGAATTGCAGGCCATCGACGGCGCCGGGACCGACACGCCGGCGGCGCTGCTGACCATCGCCATCGTGCATGCCGCCGGCGGACACAAGTTCCACCGGCTGCAGCTTTGCGTCGACGTGCTGCAGGGCGTGCGGGCTTTGCCATCACCGGAAGCGGAAGCGCAGTTGCTGGAGGCCGCGCGCATGACCGGCATCGAACTCGAACTGGCGACGGTGCTCGACGTGACCGGCCGGCTTTTCGACGAGCCGCGCGCGCTCGACCTCGCCGACCGGATCAAGCCTGATCTCGGCATCCGGCTGGCCAGGCGGCTGATCACCCGCGAGACCCTGCTCGGCGTCAATTCCAGGGACAAGATGCGCTCGCGGCTTCGTCGCGACGCATTCCGCTGGATCCAGCGGCTGGCGAGGCCGAGGCCGTATCGTGCCTGATCACGCAGCAGCCCCGGACAAGCCGATCTCGGCCGTGTTCATCATCGAAATCACGCCGATCACCGCCCCGATGCTCGCCGGCTGGCTGGAGAATGGCCACCGCGTCGCCGCGATCGTCGTGCCTGGTCCGCGGCCCGGCAAACAGTCGAGCTTCGGCACATGGCGGCGACGCTGGAGGCGCAGGCTTGTGCTTAGGCAGCATCTCGTTCGCGCCGAAGTGCCGCTGATCGAATTCGGCCGCCCGCATGACTGGGCGGCACTGTGCCAACGCCTCGCCGGTTTCAACGCGGACGTCCTCATCACTTTCGGGTTTCCTACCCTTATTCCGGAGACCGTGCTGAAGCTGTTCGCGAAGGGCGGGCTGAACCTGCATCCGGCGCTGCTGCCCAACTACAAGGGCCCGCATCCGATCGCGCGGCTCGTCCTCGATGGGCAAGATGAGACGCATGGCGGGGTCAGTCTGCACAAGATGACGTCCGGCTTCGACGAGGGCGACATCCTGGCCCAGATCGCGTTTTCTCCCGGAGATTGGCAGTCGACGGCGACGCTGTCGCGGGCGCTGGCCAGCGGAATGAAAATGCTGGTGGCGGAGGCCGCGTCCGATCACAGCGCCGGCGTGCTCGAAGGCATGCCGCAGCCGGAGGGCACCTTCACCTGGGCGCAAGTCGGCCGCACGCCGGTAGTGGTCGGCAGTCAATGGTCGAGCGCCCATGTCGCCAAGATCTGGCGCGTCGTCGGGCGCGCCGTCGCCCTCTATGTGCAGATAGACGGCAAGCTCGCCCGGCTGGCGCACCCGATCCGCCGGCTCGGACCGGCGACAGGCGAACCGCCGGCGAGGCGGTGGGGCATGATCGAATTCGATTGCGCCGACGGCCGCGTCGCGCATCTTGCCTATAGTGGCTTCGCGCGGCAACTGACGCGCTGGCAACGCGCGTTCAGCCGGGTCCGGCTCGGCCAGCGGTTCTTTGAAATACGCCGCTTTGGGAAGCGGACCGAAGGATCGCGCTGATTCAGGCCGCGGACAGGGTGGACTGGATCAATCGCGCCGCATCGGCCGGCCGCGCGCCCACCTCCAGGGTGAAGGTCGGCACTGTGGTGACCAGCCTGGCGATCGTCGCCAGCCGGTTTTTCTGCACCTGCAGCAGGCCGGTCATGCCGGTCCTGACATTGTCGGCGGCCAGCGCGACCATGGCGTCGGTCCTGGCCATGGGATGAAGCCTGCTCTCGCCATCGGCGGAGCGGGCAAGATGCAGCAGCGCCGAGACCGGCCTGGCGACAATGCTTTCGACGCGCAATATCTCGCCGAGGCGCTCGAGCGACACGGCCTGTTCGCCATTGCGGTCCCAGGAGGGGCCGAGGCAGGGCAAGACGAGCGGGACAAGTTCGGCCGTCTTGCGGTGGATCTTCACATGGCGAGGCAGGCCCCAGGCAACGGCCTTGTCCGGCGCCACGTCGAGGATCATGGAATCGTCGGCGCAGAGGCCGAAGCCTTGCGAGGCCAGCGCCAGCGATGTCGTGGTCTTGCCGGTGCCGCTCGGCGCGTGGATGAGGACCACGGCATCGCTCTGCGGCAGCGTCAGGCCGGCGGTGTGCAGCATATACTGCCCACTGGCGTCGAGCGCGGCCTCCAGCACCAGCATCCACGCCGTCCAGGTGACCCTGACGCCCGGGCCGGTGCGGATTTCGGCCCGGCGCTGGCCGGCATGGATGGAAATCGTCTGCCGGCCGGGAAAGACCAGGTGGACGACGTCGCCGCCATCGATCATCCGGCAATGGCCGTCCTCGGGCACTTCGCCGTCGAAGGCAAGCGTTCCCTCCGGCGTCTCGAGCAGCGTCGGTGTCTCGACGATGTCGATGCGAAAGCCGGCATCGACGGGTTCGGTGGCGCTCAGGCCCGAGAGCATCCGGTCGAGATCGCGCCAGAGCTCGGCGCGTTCGGCCGATATGCCGACGACCTGACCGTTGAGGGCGTAGCTGACGGAAGCAGTCAAGCGGCGCGCGCCTTTCCGGGCTCGGCATGATGGCGGTAGATTTCGACCATACCGGGAAGGCTGTCGCTGACCACCGGCCGGCCCTCGAGGCAGACCCAGCAATGCGCCGACAGGCGCGGCGCATGCAGCGATTGCGGATCGACGCCGAAGCGCAGGTCCGGATCGAAGCCGGCGAGACGCAGGAAGCGATGGGCAAGCAGGCCCTCCCTCAGGCATCTGCGGTCGCGCATCAGCCAGGGATGCCTGACCGCGCGGTTGACGCTGGCGACGATGTAGGCGGACGGCAGGCCGCGATAGGGAGTCGGCGACGTCAGCGGCGCCCATTTCAGCACCGCTTCGAAGTCGCGCTTGCCGACGAGGGCCGGCATCAGCCGCGCGCTGGCCCACAGATGGGCGCGAAACAACGCCCGCAGCAGCGGCCCGTCAGCCATCATGCACCGGGGTCGGCGAGGATGCCTTCCGCCACCAGTTCCGCGGCAAGCGCCGCCATGTCCTGGTCGAGCATATCCTTGTCGACCTCGAACTCGTCGCAAAGCAGATCGACGATCTGGTCGAGGCTGCGCGCGCCGTCGACCTTGTCGAGAAAGGCTTCGGTGGTGCCGTTGCAAGTATAGAGCTGGCCGCTGCGCGCCAGAAGCACGACGGCGCCATCGCCGACATGCTGCACCGAGGCGTCGTCGGCCAGCCGCAGAACCATCTCAGATGCGATTTCGACCATGGGCCATCTCCAGTCCATGCAAAAATGCTGGAGAGCCATTAGCGCGGCAAGGCGGTGCTGTCCATTGCTCTGACGGCCTGCCCGCGACGGGCTGCGGCCCGGTTGGCGAGGAAAATCACGCGCGTGAGGGTTGCGGCGCAGCGGTCACGGCGGACAGCTTTTCGCGCTTGCTCCACACCGCCCTTTGGTAGGCCTCTTCATGGCAACCCCGGAAACGACCGACGACCGCAACTGACAATGAACGCCATTGCCCGGCAAGCTGGCAAAAACCGGGGGGTGTTGCCTTCTTTCCCCTAAGTAAGCTATGGAATCGCCGGGGTTTGGGGAAAGGGTGACGAGTATGCGTTACAATTGGGATAGGGCTCCGACGGCGTTCGAACGCCATCGGAGAGCACTTGCGGCTGCGATACTGATCGCCGGCGGCGTCGGGTTGATGCTCGCGGCCTTGCCGCTTTAAGCCGGCAAACAGTGCCGACAGTCAGGAACGGTGCCGTGGCACCGTCGCCAGGGTTTGCCTGCCCCGGCCGCGCCGGCGCTGTTCAGCGCGCCTGGCCTGTCACCGCGATGAAGCCGCTGTCGCGACCCCTTCGAAGCCCTGGCTGAAGCGCAGCACCAGCACGGCGATGACCGCCGGCTTGCCCTCGGGCGCGAATTCGTAGGCCTCCGACGGGAGTAGGAGGTCGGGCAGTTCCCCGAGCCCGGCACCGCCTTCTCCTCGTGCAATATCTTCAACGGCTTGCCGTCCTGGCCCTGCAACGTCAGCCGGAAGCCGAGCGCCTTGCCCGATACGCCATCTTGCTGCGTCTCGAAGCTCGCCGAGCAGTCCGCCGTGCTCGCGGCCTGGCCCAACGCATGGCGGGCAGCTATCGGCATGCCAAGGTGCCGGATATTTGCGACCGAGGCGAGATCGGCCATCGACGAAATTCGGGGAAGACATGGCCGGCCGGAAGGGCATAGGCTATTTGGGGGTGGCAAATTTTCCGGGGAGGAAGCTGGATGGCGTCACGCTACCACGAGGTCTATGAGAGCTGGAGGCGCGACCCCGTAAGGTTCTGGGCCGAGGCGGCCAAGGAGATCGACTGGTATTCACCGGCCGAACGCGTCTTCGACGCCGAGGCCGGCGTCTATGGCCGCTGGTTCACCGGCGCGACCTGTAACACCTGCTTCAACGCCATCGACCGCCATGTCGCCGGCGGCCGCGCCGACCAGGTGGCGCTGATCCATGACAGCGCGATCACCGGCACGATCCGGAAATATACCTATGTCGAACTCAAGCGCGAGGTGGTCGCGCTTGCCTCGGTGCTGAAGAACCGGGGCATCGGCAAGGGCGACCGCGTCATCATCTACATGCCGATGGTGGCGGAGGCGGCCATCGCCATGCTCGCCTGCTCGCGCATCGGCGCCGTGCATTCGGTGGTCTTCGGCGGGTTTGCCTCGCATGAGCTTGCCACCCGCATCGACGACGCCAAGCCGAAGCTGATCATCTCGGCATCCTGCGGGCTAGAGCCCGGCCGTGTCGTGCCCTACAAGCCGCTGCTCGACAAAGCGATCGAGATGTCCAGGCATAAGCCCGATGCGTGCCTGATCCTGCAGCGCGAGCAGCTGCGCTGCGAGCTGAAGGACCACTACGACATCGACTATGCCGACGCGGTTGCGCGCGAGCGGGCCGCCGGCGCCAATGTCGACTGCGTTCCGGTGCTGGCCACCGACCCGCTCTACATCATCTACACATCGGGCACGACCGGCCAGCCGAAGGGCATCGTGCGCGACAATGGCGGCCACATGGTCGCCTTGAAATGGACGATGGAGAACGAGTTCGGCGTCAAGCCGGGCGAGGTGTTCTGGGCGGCCTCCGATGTCGGCTGGGTGGTCGGCCACTCCTACATCGTCTACGGCCCGCTGCTGCATGGCGCGACCAGCATACTTTTCGAAGGCAAGCCGATCGGCACGCCGGACGCCGGCACCTACTGGCGAGTGATATCGCAGCATGGCGTGGTGGCGCTGTTCACCGCGCCGACCGCGTTCCGCGCCATCAAGGGACAGGACCCGCGGGGCGAGTTCGTGCCGAAATACGATTTGTCGAAATTCCGCGCGCTGTTCCTCGCCGGCGAGCGCGCCGATCCGGAAACCATCAAATGGGCCGAGCAGAAGCTCGCCGTGCCGGTCATCGACCACTGGTGGCAGACCGAGACCGGGTCGCCGATGACCATCAATCCGGCCGGTCTGGGGCTATTGCCGGTTAAATACGGTTCGCCCGGCGTACCGATGCCAGGCTACGACATCCGCGTGCTCGACGATGCCGGCCACGAAGTGGCGCGCGGCACGCTGGGCAATGTCGTGGTCAAGCTGCCGCTGCCGGCCGGCTGCCTGCCGACGCTGTGGAACGCCGACGGCCGTTTCCGTCAGGCCTATCTCGAGGAGTTCCCCGGCTTCTACAAGACGGCCGACGCCGGCATGCTCGACGAGGACGGCTACCTCTATGTCATGGCCCGCACCGACGACATCATCAACGTCGCCGGCCATCGGCTGTCGACAGGCGCGATGGAGGAAGTGCTTGCCGCGCATCCCGACGTCGCCGAATGCGCCGTCATCGGCATCGCCGACGCCATGAAAGGCCAGGTGCCGCTCGGCTTCGTCGTGCTCAACGCCGGCGTTTCGCGCGATACCGCCCTCATTGAAAGCGAGGTGGTGGGACTGGTGCGCGAGCGCATCGGCCCGGTCGCCGCCTTCAAGACGGTGGTGACGATCAAGCGTCTGCCCAAGACCCGCTCCGGCAAGATCCTGCGCGGCACCATGCAGAAGATCGCCGACAAGGAGGAATGGACGATGCCGGCGACCATCGACGACCCCGTCATCCTCGACGAGATCACCGCGGCGCTGAAGGGGCGCGGCATCGGGGTTTAGCCGGCCTGCATCATCGCCTGCAACTGCGGGACCAGCCCAGGCGCAAGGGCGATTGCCAGCCGATGACAGCGAGGCCCAAGACGGCTTAACTGCCGGTTCCCCACGCCTGAAGTAACGAACGAGTAATGTTCGCGCCGGTATGGAAATTCCGGCCGAGCATGATATCGAGGCTTCATGCGTGCCGTGTGACATGCTCCCTGAAACTGGGATAGACCCCTAGCGAGCATCGAGCCTCAATCCGTGAGCCTGTTCCAGCGATCGAGACGACCCCGGACCGCGCCGCGCGACCGCCTGGAAATGGATATGCAGGACACGGTCGTCTATGCAATCGGCGACGTGCACGGCTGCTACAACGAATTGCGGTCGCTGGAGCAGAAGATCCTGCTCGATGCGCTGCCCTTTCGCGGCCGCAAGATCATCATCATGCTCGGCGACTATGTCGACCGCGGCCCGAACTCGAAGCGCGTGCTCGATCATCTCGTCGCGCCGGCGCCGAAAGGTTTCCTGCGCGTCTGCCTGGCGGGAAACCACGAGGCCGCGATGCTCGGCTATCTCGACGGCTATCTGTCGCGCGAGCTGTGGCTGGCGATCGGCGGGTTGGAGACCCTCTATTCCTACGGAGTCGACCCGGCGCGGCTCTCTGACCTCTACGGCTCAAGCGACGAGGTCGACCGGCGCATCCGCGAAGCCATTCCCGCCAGCCATGTCTCCTTCATGCGCACACTGCCGGTGATGGTCTGCTCGCGGAAATTCGTCTTCGTCCACGCCGGCATCAGGCCCGGCATCGACCTCGTTGACCAGGACGAGGACGACCTGCTCAACATCCGCACGGAGTTCTTCGAGCAGGCTCACCTCCTCGACCGCTGGGTGGTGCATGGCCACACGATCGTCGATGCGCCGAAGTTCGAGGGCCACCGGCTCGGCATCGATACCGGCGCCTTCCGGAGCGGCCGGCTGACCGCGGTCAGGATCGTCGGCAAGCACGGCAAGCTGCTGTCTTCGGCGAGTTAAGGAAGAGCACGGCGTCGCCGCTCTCAGATCGGCGCAAGCTCGGCCTCGGCGGCGGCGCCATAGGACAGCAAGTCGCCCTGCCATTTGCTGCGCTTGAGGAACTGTTCCCAGGTCAGCGCATTCGGATCGATCTTCCGACTCCAGGTCAGATCGCGCCCGGGAGCATAGTAGCCATATTCGACGGCATATTCGACCATGCCCACCAATTCGCGCACCAGATGCTCGTTGCTGGCGAAACCCGGAAAATGGCGCAACAAGTCTTCGCGCGAGTATGCAGAGGCGTAGCGCGCGCGCTTGCCGGTGACGCGCACAAACGTGTCCACCATTTGCTGCGCCGAGATAAACTCGCCGATCACGGGCAGCGCCTCCCCGGCGTATCGCGCGGGGTGATCGAAGATCTCGCGCACCGCTGGACCGGCCGCAGTGAGCGGGTCGCAGAACGGCACGGGGACGTCCGGAGGCAAGTATATGGCGAAATCTATGCCGTCCTCCACACCTTGCGGCACGTAGTATTCCAGGAAATTGGTGTAATAAAACGCCAAGTATACAAACGAGCTGCGAAGGGGTAAGCTGCGGATGTAATCCTCTACCTTTGCCTTGTCCGTGAAATGCGGTGCCCACTTGGTGCCGCCGGTGATCGCTTCGACATTTTCGAGCGCGCTGAAAACCACGTGTTCGACACCAGCGGCCACTGCCGCGTCGGCCAACTCCTTTCCGAGGTTGAGTTCGGGTTCCGCCGGCGGCACCTTGACGATCGGCGGCGTCATCAAGAACGCCCCGGCCGAACCTCTCAGTGCTTCGGTCAGTTCGGCCTGCCGGCCGAGTTCCAGGGGCGCCACCACGACCTCGGCCCCCTTCTTCGCCAAGGCTTGCGCTGGTTGGCTGTCGAGACGTCGAGTCAGGGCGCGCACGCGGTAGCGTCCACTGTCGAGCAGGGACTTGGCGACGCTGCGACCCTGCTTGCTCGAGGCCCCGACAACTGTGATCAGGGGTTTGGAGGTATCGATCTGGCTCATGCTGATTATATCCCGGCTTGAGGGCGAAATCGCTTCGGCCCCGGACAGACGACCACGCCTGGCCGCCGAAAAGCGTGCCGCGACGTTTGGCTCAGCAAGAGTCTCGGACGATTCTACGTATTTTTGAAATCGCATAAGTGATCGGCTACTATCCATTCCATGGATACCAAACGCCTTGATCTCAATCTGTTGGTTACGCTGGAGACGCTGCTGATCGAGCGCAACGTCACGAAGGCGGCTGCCCGACTGCATCTGAGCCAGCCAGCGGTAAGCGCCCAGTTGAACCGCCTCAGACAAGAGTTCGACGACCAACTGCTGATTCCCGCCCAGCGAGGGATGACGCCGACGGCCAAAGCAATGGAACTGCTCGACCCGTTGCGCCAAACCCTTGATCAAGTTCGCGCCACGGTCAGCTCGCATCGGAACTTCAATCCGGCGAAGGCCAGGCTGATCTTCGCGATTGCCTGTACGGACTATCTGCAAGCTGCGATAGTCAGGCCGCTTGTCGTGGAGCTCAGGACGCTAGCACCGGGCGTTCGCGTTGCGATACGCAATCTGGACCTGCCGCAATTGGAAGCGCAGATGGCGCGCGGTGATGTGGATTTGGCACTGATGACGCCGCAGGAGGCCCCGCAAGGTCTTCGCGCTCGACATCTATTCGATGAGCGCTACGTGCTTATCGGCCGCAAGAAGCATCCGCGGCTGCGGGAAGGAATCACGGTCGCTGAATTTGCCGAGTTGGAGCAAGTGGTCGTGTCCCTGGAAGGCGGCGGCTTCGCGACACCGGTAGACAGTGCTTTGGCCGCTCTCGGACACAAGCGTAATGTCGTGCTCTCCGCGGCTTCGTTCCTGTTCGTCCCCGAGATCGTGTCTCGCTCGGATTTCGTCGCGCTGGTCCCGGAACGGCTGGTGCGTGATTCCGTGGACAAGCTTGACGTGATGGACTGTCCGTTTCCCGTTGAAGGCTTTGCGGTGGGAATGGTGTGGCATGAGCGCAGCCATGGACACAGCGGCCAGCGCTGGATCCGTGAGACCGTAGTCTCGCTTGTCGCGCATGAATCCTCGTCTCGGGCGCGCCATGGTTCCAACTAGACCGGTTCGGCGTTCATTGAAACGCCGAACCGCTCTGTCTCTTTGGCGCGATTTCGGACGGAAAACCGTCCACGCCTTTTCAGGAATTGCGTCACGCAGCCTGTTTGGTGCGCGCGTCCGACTTCTCCAGATAGTAGGTCGAATAGCGGTCGAAGAATTTCTCGGAGCCACCGAGCGATCCGTATTTCGCCAGCCGCTTCAGATCGACCTTGTTGAGCACGGCGCCAATGATCTTGTTGGCGACGTAGGGCTCCGATTCCAGCATCGAGCGCACCATGGCGCGCGGCGTGCGGCCCCATTCGGTGACCAGCACGAATCCGTCGACGAGCGGTGCGAAGGCCTTGGCGTCAACCACGGGACCGAGCGGCGGCAGGTCGACGACGATGTATTCGAACGTTTCCTTGGCGTTGTCGATGAAGCGGCGCATGCCGGCCGAGGAGAGCAGCTCGCTGGTGTGCGAGAACTGGCCGCGCAGCACCGCCGGGATGATCGCCAGCTTGGTCTGCCGGTCGACCTTGCCGACCGACTGCCAGGTCTGGCCGCTGACCACCGCTTCCATCAGCCCTTGCTCGGTTTCCATGCCAAGGCTGCGGCTGAGGCCGGGATTGCGCAGATCGCCATCGATCAGCAGCGTCCTGGCGCCGTTGGCGGCCAGCAGCCCCGCCAGATTCGCTGCCACCGTCGACTTGCCCTCGCCGGGCAGAAGCGAGATCACGCCGATGACGCGGCTGCCCTGACCTTCCATCACCACGTCGAAGGCGATCTTGGCGTTGCGCAGCGTTTCGGCGAACATCGATGCCGGCGCATCGATGCTGACCCGCATGCGCGCCCGTTTCTCCGCCGCCGACAGGCTGGCGACCTTGGGATCGGTTTCGGCGTCGTCGGGCTTGTTGTCCTTGCCGGACCTGCCGCCGCCGATCGTCGGCAGGTAGCCGAGGAATTTGAGGCCGACGCGGTCGCGGATGTCGTCGCCGGTCCTGAAGAAGCGCTCGTTGAACTCGTTCAGGCCGCCAAATCCGGCGCCGGCCAGCACACCGAGCACGAGGAAGAGCGCCAGCACCTTGGACGTGCGCGGGCTGGCGGCGGAGAGCGGCATCGTCGCATCGGAAATGATGCGCACCTTGCCGACCGGGAAGGACTGCTGCTGCGAGGCCTCCTCATAGCGGCCGAGGAACGTCTGGTAGAGCGTGGTGAGCGCCGTCGCCTGCTGGGTCAGATCGCGCAGCTTGACCTGCGACTGGTTGTCGATGGAGCTCTTGCCGGCCGCGTCGGCGATCTTCTGCCTGAGCGCCGTCTCACGTGTCTGAGCCACCTCGTACTCGTTGCGGTAATTTTCGGTAAGCTGCTTCAACTCGCCGAAGATCTGCGCCGACACATCGGCCTTCTCCTTGGCAAGCGCCACCGCCTGGGGATGGTCCGCGCCATAGTTGGCCGAAACGTCCTGCAGCCGCTTGGCGATGGCGAGATAGCGGGTCTTGAGCGTCGTGATGACCGAGCTGCTCGGCTGATCGCTCGCGATGGCGGAATCGTTGAAGGCGTTGTCGGAGCCGCTGTCGACGATCGCCTTGTATTGCTGATAGCGGGCGCTGGCGCGAGCCGTGTCGGCCTGCGCGACGATGAGCTGGGCATTCAGGTCGGCGAGCTGCTTGTCGCTCATCAGCTGCCCGTCGCTGTTGGCGGACAGTCCGTGCTCGGCCCGGAACATCTCGACCGCCATCGACGCCTTCTGCGAGCTTTCGCGAAGCTCCGTCAAGCGGCCCTGCAGCCAGACCGCCGCGCGTTCGGTGGCGTCGAAGCTGGCGTTGAGCTGGTCGGCCAGATAGGCCTCGGAATAGGCCTTGGTGATCGCCGTCGCCAGCGCCGGATTCGGCGACTGGTAGGCGATGGCGATGACGTAGCTGCGGCCGTTGCGCTGCGCCAGCACCTCGTTCTGCAGCTTCAGCACGGCGTAGTCGTGGCTCGCTTCCTTGATCATGGCGTCGCGCGTGGCGGCGTCGACATTCTCGATGCCGGGGAGCTGGTCGGCGGAGCTGCTGCGGAAATAGCCGATCACGCCGCGCACGAAACCGATGCCCTTGGCCAGAGCCGATTGCGGCGGGTTCATGAAGTCCTGGTTCTGGTCGAGCTTCAGCTTGTCGACCACCACCGAAGCCAGGCGCGCCGAGTTGATGATCTCGATCTGGCTGAGCAGGGCGGCGTCCGTCTGCATGGTGACGGAGGCGGCGGAGATGTCGTCGACGACCTTGTTCAAGCCCTCGTCGATCAGGACGCTGGCGACCGACATGTACTGCTTGGGCGTGGTCTGCAGATAGAGCACGCCGAGGAACAGGCCGATGACGGCGCACACCGCCACCACCTTGACCTGCCGCGCGGCCATGCCGAGCAGGCGTTCGATGTCGATGAAGTCCTCACCTTTTTCCGCGTCCGCGCTGGGCAATGGCATCCTCTTGTCGAGGGGAAAATTGGCATAGTTCATCGTCGGTCCAATTCCAGGTTGCAGGCTCTATCGGCCTTCGAAGATTGGCGTCGTCACCAGAAAAGACCACGCAACATTCATGCCAGAAAGCGCTTGGCCGGGTAGGCCAAGCGCGGCGGCGTTTGTCGCGCCATCATCGATACGCATATGCACCCAAAAGATGGGCATTATGCGGCTTCTTCCCGGCGCTCGTGCGTCCGGACGAATTGCTGCAGCATCTCGAAGACCGGTCCTTTCATGTCGTCGCGCGCAAGCGCAAAGGCGATGGTGGCCTCGATGAAGCCTTCCTTGGAGCCGCAGTCGAACATGCGGCCATTGAAGGGCTGGGCATAGAAGGACTGGCTCTGCGCCAGCCGCACCATGGCGTCGGTGAGCTGGATCTCGTTGCCGGCACCGCGCTGCTGGTTGCCGAGCAGGGCGAAGATCTCCGGCTGCAGGACATAGCGGCCGTTGATGTAGAAGTTCGACGGCGCATTGGCGGGCGCCGGCTTCTCGACCATGGCGGTCACCTCGAAGCCGCTGCCGATCTCGGCGCCGCGGCCGACGATGCCGTATTTGCTGGTCTCGCTCGGCTCGCAACGCTCGACGGCGATGACGTTGCCGCCGGGGCGCTGATAGAGGT
>NZ_RZOF01000135.1:0-14606 GCF_003998955.1 Mesorhizobium sp. M4B.F.Ca.ET.017.02.2.1
CCATTGTGCCTTGAAAGGCCTGCCCAGAAAATCGGGCGCGAAATGGAAGCCGACAATCTGCTGACGTCCATCCGAGAGGTTTCTCGTAAGTTTGATTACGCCGGACAGTACATTCGAGTAGGCTCCGTCGTCGGCCAATTCTGTCCCCCCCGGGATTTCATGCCTTGATGAAGCCTTGGCCAGGTTGATTAGTTGCCCAGTCTCAAGTGCGCCGCATAATCCACCTTGTCGCGCTTCGCAGGACCCACAGATCGTGGGAATGTCAGCTTGTTGAGCACCCTGTTTGATGGCCATTGTGACGCCTATGATCAATAGGACGCCCATTTGCTCCGACTGTGGCCTGCACCGCCTTGATCGAGATCAAGGCTTTGTCGGTGCTTGTTCCTGGGCCGGTGGCACCAGCGCTGCAAAGAAGAACAGTATGGGCTCTGTCGCCAATCATCAGCCGCCGCAGCGTTGTTCCAGCCGGCTCAGGCTGTCTACGATTATGTGTCGATGGTTCTCGATGCGGATTACCCCATCGGCTCGCAGCCTGGTCAACTGGCGACTTACCGTCTCGATCGTCAGCCCAAGGAAGTCAGCAATATCGGTGCGTGATAGGGGCAGATCGTAACTTGTCGGCCCAGCCGCGACATCAACGGCCGGATCGATATTCCTGGTGATCATCAGAAGAAAGCTCGCGACCTTCTCCGAGGCTGTCTTGCGCCCCAGCGCCACCATCCAGCTGCGCGCATCGTCAAGCTCGTTCAGCTTCTGCTCAAGCAGGCGATGCTCCAGCTCCTGCGAGTCTTTCATCATCCGCTCGATGACGGTCTTTGGAAATGAGCACAGCGACACCTCTGTCGCAGCTTCGGCATTGATAGCACTTTCCGCCTTGAACGGACGCCCCAAGAAATCCGGCGCGAACTGGAGTCCGACAATTTGCTGCCTTCCGTCCGGAAGGCTTTTTGTCAACTTAACCACCCCGGAAAGCACGTTTGAATAGCGTTCAACAGCTTCGGCATCGCCAACCAACTCACCGCCCGGGGGAACGGCACGCCTCGACGAGGTCTTGGCCAACTTGATCAATTGATCGGGCTCGAGCGCGCCGCACACCCCCCGGTGGCGCGCTTCGCAGGATCGGCAAAGAACGGGGATGCCGGCACTGTGGACATCCTGTCTGATCGTCATTGCATCGCTCGAGCCCAGAGAGAGAAATAGAATACCATACCGCATCTCGTTGCTGTTGCGTCAGTTTGTCCGTGGCGCCAAATGCCTTGATTGAAATCAAGGCTCGCCACACTTGCGCGGGCTACCTTGGCCCCATGCCAGCGAAAGCAATCAAAGACGCACGCCCCGTTTTGACGACCAATCCGGCAGAGAACGTGCCTCGTTACACGAGTTACCCAACGGCGCCGCACTTTCATCCGGGCGTTGACGCGGTAGTGGTTCGTGGATGGATGGACGCGCTCGAAGGCGATGACGAGATATCATTATATCTGCATATTCCGTATTGCGACCGGCTTTGCTGGTTCTGCGCCTGCCATACCAAGCAGACACGTCACTATGCTCCTGTGGCCACTTTTCTGCACTCCCTACATAGGGAGATCGAAACTGTCGGCAGGCTTGTGAGCGGTCGGGGCAAGGTCCGCGCCGTCCATTTCGGGGGCGGCTCCCCGACGATGCTGAAGCCCGACGACATCCTGGCGCTCGGTAGAGCGTTGCGGGACGGGTTCGACTTTCTCGATGATGCCAGTCTTAGCGTCGAGATCGACCCAAACGATATGGACGAAGGGCGGCTGGATGCCTTCGCTGCGATCGGCATGACGAGAGCGAGCCTTGGCGTCCAGGACTTCGATCCCAAAGTGCAGAGGGCTATCAATCGCGAGCAGAGTTTTGCCCTCACGAGAAGCATTGTCGGCGCGGTCCGCGCGCGGGGCGTTGCATCCGTCAATCTGGACCTGCTCTATGGGCTGCCGCATCAGACTTGCGAGAGTGTTGCAACGACCGTCGCCCAGGCGCTGACGCTGGCGCCAGACAGGCTGGCTCTATTCGGCTACGCGCATGTGCCATGGTTCAAGAAGCACCAGACGATGATCGATGAAGCCTGGCTGCCCGATTCCGCCGCACGTCTGGCGCAGTCGCAGCTTACTGCACGACTGATTGTCGAGGCCGGGTACGAGGCCTTGGGATTGGATCATTTCGCAAAACCGGAGGACACGCTGGCCATCGCCGCCCGCGCCGGCAAGATCCGTCGCAATTTTCAGGGCTATACCGAAGACCAATGCGAAACGCTTATCGGTCTTGGCCCCTCCTCGATCAGCCGATACCGGCAAGGCTACGCCCAGAACATCGTTGCGACCGGCGAGTACGAAAAGGCCGCCAATTCCGGACAGGTGGCGACAGCGCGAGGGATTGAATTCAGTGTCGATGATCAGGCGAGAGGCTGGGTCATCGAACGCCTGATGTGCCAATTCGCTTTCTCGGCGACAGACCTTGTCGAACGTTTTGGAAACGTCGGCCAACGGCTACTTTGTGAAGCGAGTCGACTGGCCATTGCCAGCGCAGGACAGGTTCTCCGGCTCGAAGGCGAGAGTTTCGTCGTACCGGAGGAAAGCCGTCCGCTTGTCCGGACGGTGGCGGCGAAATTTGACAAATACCTGAAGAATGGAATCGGCCGGCATTCGGCGGCGGTGTGAACCGACGGCTCCAAGCCACAAGTCAAAAGTGCTCGCCAATCCTGAATGGACCGACGCGCGTGCCGGCGGCAATCAGATAAGCAGTCGACCAGCCGATCAGCAGAAACCCGTTGACGCCTTCCAGCGCCGCCAGGATTCGCCAGCCATGGGCGGGCACCACGTCCCCATAGCCGACGGTCGAAAAAGTGATGGTCGAAAAATAAAGCGCCGTCTCGAAGTCGCTCAAGATTCCGAGCAGCCGGTAGATACCAGCCCATAACCAGACTTCTGCCGTCATGACGACAAAAAGCCCCATCACCACGCTGATCATGGCGACGATCCGGCTGCGGCGGCCGTGCATGCGGAAGAGCGCCACAAGATGTGTCATCACGTGAGTGATCGCGATAAGACCGAAAGTGTGGATCAGGACCGTCAGGCTTATGACGATCGTGCCGACGCAAAGATTAAGGATCATGCGAGGAACCTACTGGCCCCGATCGCTTGGAGTCCTTGCGCAAAATCAAGCGCCGCACCGGTCTGGCAGAATCACAGCGCCCGGCGCTTGCCAAGCCGACCTATTCGCTACCACCGGCCGCCGCTGGAGCAAGGCGAAAGAACATCGCAAGCTTCAGACTTGTCGCTATCCGTTCCGCTCGGTCGACAAACACCGCCGCCGTTTCAGGTGCGAAGAGTTCAGCGGCCGTCTCGCCGAACAAATCCTGCCAGATACCGAAATCGGCTTCGGTGACGTCCTGGAGTTTGAGGTGCGCCGGCACCGGGCGGCCGTGATAGTCACCGCTCTTGAGGATGACCGAACACCAGAAGTCGGTCATCTTCTCCAGGTGCGGATCCCAAGCGCCGGTGATCTCGCGCGCGAAGATCGGCCCGAGCCGCTCGTCGCTCCTGACCTTGGCATAGAATTGGCGGACAAGTCTTCCTATTGACGCCCGATCGATGCCGGCGTGGTCCAAAGGTTGTTCTGCGACGGGGCGCACCCTGTCAGTCAATACTGGTTTCACTGTCATCATGCACTTTCGTTTACGGTGCTGTCAGGACAATCCTAGGTGCCGAAGGGCGGCCTGCACGGCACCGGACCGGTCGCGGACAAGCCGGAAACCCAGATTGTCAGGCGGCGTGCCGACCGCGCAACCGCCACTTTTGCCATCGCGGATGAAGTTCGACATGTAAGTGCGATGGAATCCCTCGACAACGTGCACTCCGCAATTGTCGATCGAGCTCGCAATCCCTAAGCCGTCGCTGGCGATAGTTGCGTGGACGTAGCACGTCGAGGTCCATTCCCAGATATTGCCAGCAACGTCCGCCAATCCCTTTGAGTTGGTGCCGAAAGCTCCCTGTACCCTTGGTTCAGGGTCGGGCTTCCGTCCGAGCGAACTCTCGGTGCGGTATTGGGCAAGCCAGCGACGGGCCGGGTCATTGGGGTCGTTTTCTTTACTCTCGATATCGCTCCGGAATCGTTCACCGGCGGCATAGGCCCACTCGGCATCCGTCGGCAGCCGCCATGCATCTCCAGTGCGGTTTGAAATCCAGGTCGCATAGGCTTCCGCATCAATATGGCTTACACCGGTGACTGCAACGTTGCCAATCTTGCGCGGGTCGGCTGGCTTGCAGGCGCCGTCCGCTACGCAGCGTGCATATTCGACGACGCTTACCTGATATTTCATGATCTCCAGCGGCGCATCGATCCATACTTGCACGATGGGCGCCGCGACGGGGTGGTTCTCCTTGAGGAATTCCCCCGGCTCAGCGTGATCGAACACGCCTGGTCTGAGAATCACCATTTCGCTGACGGTTGCCGGTTGAGGGAACCCCATAGATCTGGTGTCGAGCGCATGGGTTATGCCCACGCCGATCAAGGCAGCAGCTGCAATCGTTCCGAAGGCAAAGACTGGGTCGAGGGACATCGCATCAAGTCCGGCTGTGGGTGCAACCCCTTGGCTCCGCCGTGGGGTTGCACCGAGGTTCCGATCTCCCGACTACGAAGCGATGACCCTGGGCGCCTCGATCTGCATCATCAGATCGTCGTCCCAGCTGCCGTCGACCGTGAAGTGCGCGGTCGCGCCAAGCTCCACCGCCTCAATGAGATTGTGGTTCACATAGGCATAGATGCCCGGCTGCAGGAACGTGTAGAGCGCCGCCCCAGCGGACCCGCCACGGATGAACCAGGTTTCCATGTCCTTTGCCGGCGGGTTTGCAAACTTGCCCCCTTCCCAGACGAAGTCGCCATGGCCGCCGATAAGGTGCGGGCGGGTGTCGCGATTGGCCTGCGAGTGCACGATCAGGACAGTCTCGCCGACTTTGGCCTTCATGGCGTTGTCGCCGGTCAGCGATCCTGCCTTGCCGTTGAACACGACATGGGTCGGGATCAACCCGCGCATCACCTTCACGGTGTCGTCATAGTTGTCGCCGGCCGACTCGTACTTCTTGAATGTTCCCTGCTCGTCGCGGGGGATGTAGAAGTCGTTCTCGCCGATATAGTAGATGCGGTCATAGCGGACGGTCTTGCCCTTGTCGTCCTTCAGGCCGTCACGCGGCAGCACCATCACGGCTCCGCTCATCCCCGACACGACATGCCACGGAATCATCGCGCCGCCCGGCGCGCAGTGATAGACGAAGGTTCCCGTTCGCGTTGCCTTGAAGCGCAGCGTGACCTGCTCGCCGGGGTTGATCAGCGTCAGCGCACCGCCGCCTAGCGCGCCGGTCGCCGCATGGAAGTCGATGTTGTGGGCGAGACTGTTGGTGTCCGGGTTGATCAGTGTGAGCTCGAGATAGTCACCCTCATGCACGACCATGAGCGGGCCAGGGATGGAACCATTGTAGGTCATGGCGTTGAGCTGCGTGCCATCGGCATCGATGACCATCGGCTTCTCTTCGACATTCATGGTGAATTCGACGACCTTGGGGCCCCCCTTGGCCACCTGGTCGTGAGCATGCACGAAGGGCGGCGCGACGAGGATCACTTTCTCGCGCGGCAACCCGGCTACATCCTTCGGCTTGGCGGCTGCCATGGCCGGCGTTGCGCCAACGGCGGCAACGGCGGCTGCGGTGAGAACAGAACCCAATAGAGCTTCACGTCTCGTAAGCATCGTCATCTCCTTCGATTGCAACGGTTGAATGCCGTGAGGATAATTGATTTGCAGGTCGCGTCTTTGCGTTTACGCAAATCTCAAAAGAGAAGCCGGGTTGCTCTTGGAAACAGAGCGAGATCACGCGCTCCCAGGAAAATCACGAATGTGACGGAAATGGCCGGACAGACCCCTCCCTGGTCTGCCCGGCCAGTGCCTCCAGCCCGCCATTGCCGGAGGCAGTCCAAGAGATGTCAAATCAGTTCGAAGCAGCCTTGGTCGCTTCGGCGAAGAGTTCGGCAAAGACGGGCTTTGCCTTGCCAACCTGCTTGACGGCTTGCGCCGCATCGAGGTTGACCGGCTTGCCGACGACGATCAGTGCAACCATGCCCATGCCGTAGTGCGGGGCACACTTGACGCCATAGACGCCCTCCTTGGTAAGCGTCACGGTTACTTCTTCGCTTGGCTTGCTCTTGAAAGGCTCGGCGCCGTCCGGGATCATGTCCTTGATGCTCTCGGCGTTGTGGGATTTGTCGGTCGGCACGAACTTGACCGTGTCGCCGGGCGCCGCGCGGACAAAGGCAGGCTGGAAGACCATGGAGCCTTTCTCTCCTTTGTTCAGCATCTGTACGACGTGTTCCGCGGCATTGACCGGGGCAACGACAGACAGCAGGGCGATCGCTGCGGCAATCAGAGGCAGTTTCATTTGGAAGTCCTTTCTTGAAGTTCATCACGGCATCGACCGTCGTTGATGCTTGTAAGCTGCCGCGCGGCCCCGCGATTTGAGCTGGCGCAAATTGGATGATGAAAAATGACTGGCGGAATCGAGCGCCAGCCGGTCGGCTTTTTTCAGCGAGCGTCCTTGCCACGCGCATGCAGACGCGGCTGCATTAGAATGCCGCCAAACTGGACTGCATAGCCGACGAAGGCGGCCACCCAGAGCACAGCTGAGACATGAAGGAAGATTGAGTAGGAAGGCGCCATGGAAGCCGCCACGCGCAAGATGGCAGCTATGACGATGGCACCGAAAACCGCGCATGTCGCGCTATTTGCTCTCAATTCTCGGCCAGTGTGGCCGAAGGTGGCGCGCGTCATGACGGCAAGCGTCATACAGGCGATCGCGCCCACCGCCAAGGCGTGAATTCCCGCCGCCATTGGGATGGTCTCCGGGGCGAAGGCGGACAGCCCGGTAAGCAGAAGTCCAACCGGTACAAAGACGAATGCGATGTGCAGGATCACAAGCAGGGGGTCGGACAGCGTCCGGGTGCCCGCCCAGCGGGCGAGTCGGACAGCATTGAAGATTGCGCCTGCGATCAGCAGAACGCCGGTACCCTTTGCTTCGGGATAGACGGTCCACGCCGCAAGCCCCGCCGCGGAAAGCGCGATCGTCCCGACATCGTATCTGCCAAAGGGTGTCGGGAGCCGTCCCGGCTTTTCGCGAACCAGCCAATTGCGGGTGAAGCTCGGTATGATGCGGCCGCCGATAACCATGACGAGAATGACGACCGCTCCCAGGCCGAGGCGGCGGCTCGTATCGGATATCCCGACGAAATGGGCTTCGACATGAAACAGGACATTTGCCACCAGAAGGGTCGCGACCGGCAACAGCACCTTGAGGTTCCGCCAGTTTCGACCGGCGATGATTTCCGCCGCTGCTGCAACCACTACGGCAACAAGAAATGAGCAATCTATTACTGCGCTCAGGAGCCAGCCGGTTTCCTGCGAGAAGAACACGGCGACCCGGCCCGCGATCCAGATCGATACCAGCAGGGCCAAGCGGAAATCCTGAACCGGCAGTCGTCCCGTCCAGTTCGGGATTGCGGTAAGCAGGAACCCGGTAATGACTGCCGTCAGATAGCCAAAGAGCAGTTCGTGGATATGCCAATCCACAGGCACAAACAGGCTAAGCGTTGCAAGCTTGCCGTAGTAGAGAGGCAACCACATAAGAATGGCGAGGCCGGCCTGCAGCGAGCCGAGTAGAAAGAAGGGCCGGAAGCCATAGGAAAGAATTGCAGGATAAGCGCTTGGCTGTGTCCGCGGAATTGCCATGATATGCCTCGCCGGGCAGGGATGCCCTCATTGTTCTTCTATCCTATGTCTGACGGGTGCAATTTGCCCCAGCGCAAACAATGCCAGGATCGCAGACGACGGCGAACAGATGGCATCACTTGTCGATGGGCGGTCGTCCGTGACACAGTCTGGAATCGGATTGTTGAAGCCGGGGAGGAATGGCAGTTGGCAAGCCTCGATCGATCGCTGATTGCCGGGTTGTTGGTCTTCGAGGGCATGACTACCGCGGATCTCGATCGAATAGTCGGGCAGGCGAAGTCGATGCGGATCGCTCGGGACCAGCCGGTTTTCGAGCAGGAGCAGGAAGCACATTCCTTTTTCCTACTGCTGGACGGCCACGTGCGCGTGGTGAAATCGACGCCCGACGGTCATGAGGTGACGGTGCGCTACATAAGTCCAGGAGAACTGATGGGCATCGCTTATGCGCTTGGCCGCACCACCTATCCAGCGAACGCAATCGCCGCCGTCGATTGCGTGGTTCTGGCCTGGCCAAGCCATCTCTGGCCGACATTCGCTGCCAGTTTCCCGAGCTTCAGCGCCAACACCTACAAGGCTGTCGGCACTAGGCTCCAAGATGCCCATGCGCGTGTCATCGAGATGGCCACCGAGCAGGTGGACCAGCGCGTCGCCCATGCGCTGCTCAAGCTGGTCAAGCAGACTGGCAAGAAGACCGTAGAAGGAATTCTCATCGACTTCCCCATCTCACGACAGGACATTGCCGAGATGACGGGCACGACACTCCATACGGTGAGCCGGCTGCTGTCGGCATGGGAAGACCAGGGATTGGTCAAAAGCGGGCGTCAAAAGGTGACCGTAGTCGAACCTCACCGGCTCCTTCTGATCGCGGAAGGCCGTGCCGAGAAAAGCTAGTCGGGGTCGGAATTCTCTATCGCCGCCTGCAAATCACTATTGAGTTGTTCCTCGTCCAGATCGTGCTCCCGTGCTGCGTCGGAAACGGTGTGGAACGAAGCAATCGGGCAGCCGACGCAAAGCATGCCGTGCTGTAGCAGGACCCGGACGGCGGCGGGCGACCCGTGCATGATTTCGTCCATCGTCGCATCGTCGTTGATCTTGCTTTTCATGCCGCTTGCTCGCGTCTTGGAAGCGGGCATCTTGCATCCTCTTTCCGGGAGGCTCGTTGCGCTGAGACAAAGAGCAAGCAGCTTGCTGCACCCCCTCGCGTCTGAACTACGCAGATCGTCGACCGCGTCAGAAACGGCTTGGCCGTCCCAATGGTTACGAAGCGGTTCGCCAAAATTCATTCAGGAAGCAGATCCGGCCACTCAGCGATTTTTTTTCCTCCACGCAATGGCAGCTTCGCGCCTGATATCGGCCGATGCGGTAAGGTTTGGCGTTTCCCAAAAGAGGTCATTGCTACCGGCCTTGGGGAGGCCAATTGTGATCAATTCAGATCGCTGGGCCGCGCCGCTGAAGCGATCGATCCTGAAATCATCGAGCGGCGTTTCGTTACGACCGGTCGTAATGAGTTCGGCCATGGCATCGCCGACGGCCGGACCGAGTTGGGCCGTGTGCGCAGAAGCCGAAGGCGTGGAACAGTCCCGGCGTCGTCGACGCTCGCATTCGCGGTAGGACTAGCATACGCTCGCTGCCGAAGCTTCGACCTATGGGGCAGGCAGGACACAGGCATGGAGCGACGCCTCACCGCAATTCTTGCTGCCGACGTCGTCGGCTACAGCCGCCTCATGGGAGCCGACGAGGTTGGCACGCTTGCACAGCTGAAGAGGCTTCGCGCTGAAGTGATCGAGCCCAAGATCACAGCATCGCACGGACGCATCGTCGGTTCCGCTGGCGACAGCCTTCTTGTCGGATTCGCCAGCGCAGTCCACGCGGTGCAGTGTGCGGTCGAAGCCCAGGAGAGTTTGGCCGCTCTCAATGCAAGTTTGCCCGAAGACAAGCGCATGACTTTCCGCATGGGCGTGAATTTGGGCGACGTGATTGCACAGGACGATACGATCTACGGTGATGGCGTGAACATCGCCGCGCGGCTCGAGAAGCTTGCGGAACCTGGCGGCGTCTGCATCGCGAGCAACGTCTACGAGCAGGTCAAAGGCAAACTGGACTATGCCTACACCGACCTCGGCAGCCATCAGGTCCACAACATCGTGGAGGCGGTGCGCGCCTATCGGGTCAGTCGAGCAAAACCCACTTCGGCATTCTCGACAAGGGATACGCTGACGCTTCCCGAAAAACCTTCCATCGCGGTCTTGCCATTCGACAACATGAGTGGCGACCCCGAGCAGGGCTACTTCGCTGACGGCATGATTGAGGAGATCATCACCGCGCTGTCCCGGACGCGCTGGCTGTTCGTCATCGCGCGCAACTCGAGCTTTACCTACAAGGGACGGGCAGTGGACATCAAGCAGGTCGGACGCGAGCTTGGTGTGCGCTACGTGCTTGAAGGGAGCGTGCGCAAGGCGGCGAGCAGGATTCGCATCACCGGGCAGCTTATCGACGCGACAACGGGAGCACATCTATGGGCCGACCGTTTCGACGGCGGGCTGGAGGACGTTTTTGACCTGCAGGAGGAAGTGACCCGCAGTGTCGTTGGAGCGATCGCTCCGAAGCTGGAACAGGCAGAGATCGAGCGGGCCAAGCGCAAGCCGACCGAGCACCTTGACGCTTACGACTACTATCTGCGCGGGATAGCAAGCCTCCACCAGTTGACCAGGGAATCCACCGCAGACGCCCTTCAGTTGTTTTACAAAGCCATCGAACTCGACCCTGAATTTGCCTCGGCATACGGCATGGCCGCCTGGTGTGCCGTCATGCGCAAGGCCAACGGCTGGATGACGGATCGCAAGCAGGAAACCGCCGAAACCGAGCGCCTGGCTCTGAAGGCCGTAGATTTGGGCAGGGATGACGCGATCGCTCTTTCCCGCGGCGGGACCGCGCTCGCCTACGTCGTGGGCGACAATAATAGCGGGGCAGCGTTCATTGATCGCGCGCTTGCGCTCAATCCGAACCTGGCTACCGCGTGGCTATTCAGCGGCTGGGTCAGAGCCGACCTCGGCGATACGGAAACCTCACTCCGGCACCTGGCGACCGCGATACGCATGAGCCCAGTCGACCCGCTCATGTTCGACATGCAGAATGCGGTTGCAGTGGCTCATCTCTTTGCTGGTCGATTTGAGGAGGCATCATCTTGGGCTGAAAGGTCGTTGCGGGAAAAGCCGGACTTTTTGGGGTCGTTGCGCTTTGCGGCTGCAAGCTATGCTCACGCGGGCCGAACCGAGGATGCGCAAAAAGTGGTGAGCCGAATGCTCGCCCTCGATTCCGGCCAACGAATTTCCAATCTCGCCGACGTCGTTTCAACTAGCCGTCCGGCCGATATGGCTCTGCTTGCAGAAGGTTTGCGAAAGGCGGGGCTGCCGGAATAGCGCTGTCAGGCTGGCGCATCGATCGCGAGTTGGTGGTTATGACGTGGGCAGCCTGGTGGCACGATGTCGCTGCCAGATAGCAACCACATCCGTCATGTCGGCGGCCCTCGCGACCAATGGGGTTGGGGTTTCGATTAGCCCAGGCGGCGCAGGCGATCGCTCATTGGCTGGAAGTCACGTGTGCCTGCCAGGGGTCCCCGGATAATTGAGATTCGGGGGCTCCGGCGGAGAATGGGTCTCCGCCGGAGCACGCAACATCACTTCATCAGGTCGGTCCAGATACGGGTATAGAGTTCGTCGACCTCGGCGGGGCAGACTTCCTGCCAGCCGCCGGCGGCAATGTACTCCGCCGGAATGTTCAACTCGGGCGCGGCCTTGATGTCGTCGCGCATGAATTGGGTCGAGCCCTTGATGCCGTTGGCATAGGTCGCGAAGTTCGAAATCAGGGCCGCGTTTTCAGGCGCCATGATGAAGTTCAGGAACTTCTTGGCATTGTCCGGATGCGGCGCGTCGGCGAGAATTGCTACGCTGTCCATGAACAGCGAATAGCCTTCCTTGGGGAAGCCGAGCTTTATGTCGGCATTGACCTGCCGCGCCCGGAATGCGGCGCCATTGTAGTAGAGCTGGGCCAGCGTATCGCGGCTGTCCATCTTTTCGATGCCGTAATCCATCGAGACCCAGGACTTCTTGGCTTCAAGCAGCTTGTCTCGAACCTTCTTCAGCAGCGCCTTGTCTCCGGTGCACCAAGTGCCGCCCATGTACCGGATGGCGGCATAGAGAACATCGTTCTTCTCGGGCACGACATTGATCTTGCCCTTCAGTTCCTGCGGCGGATCGAGCCAGATTGCGCTGGTGTTGATGTCACCCTTGTAGACGGAAGTGGCAACGACCGGCCCAGTCATACCCCACTGCCACGGCACAGAGTAATGACGGCCCGGATCCCAGCTGACATTCACCCAGCGTTCGTCGACATTCTTGAAATTCGGCATCTGGTCGGGCCGCGATTCAAGGAGGAGCCCCTCTTTGATCCAGATCGGCACGAAATTGGCCGACGGAACCACCATGTCGAAACCCGAGCCGCCCGCCCTGACCTTGGACAGCGCGGTATCGTTGGAGTCGTAGTCCGTCACCGTGACCTTGATGCCGGTTTCCTTCTTGAATTTTTCCAGGAGTTCCGGGCTGGTGTAGTTGCCCCAGTTGTAGAGGCTCAATTCTTCCTCCGCGAGGGCCGCTGAACTTGCTGCCGCGAGCAGCATCGCCGATGTCAGCGCCGTCAATATGGATCGCATGCTTGTCACTCCTCTGTAAGGTTGCTTATTTTTTGCGGTTGATCAGATGCACGGCCGTCACCAGAAGGATCGAGGGCACCAGAAGCATGGTGGCGGCAGCATTGACTTCGGGGGTCATGTCTCGACGGATCTGACCCAGCATGTAGGTCGGCAGGGTTTCCTGTCCGCCGGACTTCACCAGATCGGTGATGACGACATCATCGAGCGAAATGACGAAGGCCAGCATGAAACCCGCTACGATGCCGGGCGCCAGCCTCGGAAGCGTCACATGCAGGAACGCCTTCCACGGATCCGCATAGAGATCGGCTGCCGCGGTTTCGAGGGTCAGATCCATGCCTTCCAGCCGAGCGCGGATCGGCAGATACGCAAACGGGATGCAGAAGGCCGTGTGCGCCAGGACCAGATAGCCGGTGCCCGAGTAGCCGGTTGCCGACTTGACTGCGGCGAACACGATCAGAAGCGAGATGGCCGTTACGATTTCAGGAACGATCAGAGGCTGGTTGATCAGGGCGTAGGAGACCAACTGCCCGCGATAGGCGTCGGTTCGGGTCATGGCAATGGCAGCCATCGTGGCCATGACGGTCGCCAGGACGCCGGCCACGGTGGCAAGAAACAAAGAGAAGAGGGCTGCGTTAATGATCAGGTCGTTGTGCCAGGCCTTGACGAACCAATCGAACGAGAAGCCGCCCCAGACGCCGAGCGAGGAGGTCGCGTTGAAGGCGAACACGACGAGGATGAGGATCGGCAAATAGAGAGCGACGATCGCCAATCGCGCAATGATGCTGAAGCCTGGCTGCGCCTTCAAATCGAATGCGTGCTGACTAGCCGCCATGCGCATTCTCCTTACCCGAACTTCCGCGGATGTAGATGATGAGCGCCACTGTCACGATCACCAGGAGGCAGATGGACAGTGCTGCCCCGAGGGGCCAGTTTCGACCCTGACCGAACTGCAGTTCGATCAGGTTGCCCATCATCATGTTCTTTCCCCCGCCCAGGACGCGCGGCGTCACATAGGCGCCGATTGCGGGGATGAAGACGAGGATCGATCCGGCGATCAGGCCCGGCTTGCAGGAGGGGATGACGATATGCCAAAGCACCTTTGAGCGCGTCGCATAAAGATCGTACCCTGCCTCAACAAGGTTGAAATCCATCCGCTCGAGGCTCGCATAGATCGGCAGCACCATGAGCGGCAGGTAGACGTAGACGAGCCCCAGGAGAACCGCCCCGTCCGTGAAAAGCATCTGCATGGGCTTGTCGATCAACCCGGCCCAGATGAGGATGTTGTTGACCGGCCCCTGATTGGACAGGAGGCCCATGATCGCGAAGGTGCGGATCAGAAGATTGGTCCAAAAGGGGATCGTGATCAGCAGCATCCATTGGGACCGGACCTGCTCGGGCCGGGTGGCGATGTAATAGGCGGTCGGGAAGCCGATGAGCAGCGTGGCCAGCGTCGCTACCAGTGCCAGTTTGATGGAACGCCAGAAGATGATGAGATTGGCGTCGGCCAGTACGAGCGTGTCGTCAAAGGGATCCCGCTCCACAAAGACATTCGTCCAGCCGTCGAGGCTGAAGTGACCGAGCGCGACCCCGCCGAAGGCACCCTTTGCCATCACCGAATAGACAAGCATCACTGCAAGCGGCCCGACAGAGGCGATCACGATGGTCGCTAGCGCCGGCGCCTTGAGCAACCAGCGGCGCCGGCCTTCGGCGGTTCGGCGTGTGGCCGCCATCTCAGCGATGCTGGACATGGTCGCCTCCGAGCAGCCGGGCGCTATGGCTATGGATTCGCAGCCATACCTGTGTGCCGGACGTCCTGATTTTCTCTTGTTCCGGGCTGTTGGTCAGGCGGGCCGTGAAAGTCGAACCGTCGATCAGGCGCAATTGAAGGCGGGTGTCCGTCCCAACGAAAACCTCGTCCTCGACGACTGCAGGAATGCAGTCCGATGACGGGGAGTCGAGGACGTCGACATGTTCCGGGCGGATCAGGACCTGAACCGTCCCGTCGCCGGAAGTTCCGGCTTTGCCGTAGGCGGTAGCGACAGCGCCAGCAATTCTGACCTGGTGAGCATCCGCAGCCGCCTGCCCGACAAGCCGGCCGCTCAGAATGTT
>NZ_RZOF01000136.1:0-14564 GCF_003998955.1 Mesorhizobium sp. M4B.F.Ca.ET.017.02.2.1
TCGTTGGTCAGCGGATGCGCGTTGATGACGGCATGGCTCATCAACTCCTGGTCGAGAAAGACCTTGACCCGCCGCTCGCTGTCGTTGATCAGCCCGAAGACGGTGACCGCGCCCGGAATGACGCCGAGCAGTTCCATCAGCATTTCCGGCTTGCCGAACGGGACGCGGCCGGCGGCGCCGATCAGATGATGGATCTGCTTGAGATCGACCTCCGCCTCCTCATCCACGGTGACGAGAAAGAAATTGTCCTTCTTGTCCTTGAGGAACAGGTTCTTGGTGTGGCCGCCGGCGATCTCGCCGCGCAGCGCCTGCGAATCGGCGACCGTGTAGAGCGGCGGATGGCGGATCGTCGACACGCCGATGCCGAGGTCGGCAAGAAAGGCATTGAGCTCGGCTTCGGTCTTCGGCATCGGTCCTCACTTCTGTCGCGCTTGGTCTCGGCTCCGGCTACGCCGTTTACGGCCAATCACCGCACCGAGACAAGACCGTCGCCTGGGCAAGCCGACGAATCCCCGCATCTGCCGCAAGGGAGCCTCTAGCCCTGTCGAGCTAGGTGAAAAAAGCCCGTCATTTCCCTGTTGCAATCGCCGCGCTCTTCAGCCATATAGGCCCGGCTTGCGGCCCAAAGCCGCGTGAGCGGGTGTAGCTCAGGGGTAGAGCACAACCTTGCCAAGGTTGGGGTCGAGCGTTCGAATCGCTTCACCCGCTCCAGTTTCCTCTAGGGGAATCAAGCAAACGAAAAGCCGCGGTTCGCCGCGGCTTTTTCGCGTTTGGACCCTTCAGAACAAGATACCGTTGCGCGCCATTCCCCATACCGCGGCGACGCAATGAAGGATCCCGACGGGCAGCGCAAGCAGCGGCCTGAAGCGGATCAGCGCAACATAGATCGTGAATTGGACGCAGGCGCTGAGCAACCCGGGCAAGGCGCCAGCGCCAGCCATCATCAGCAGCATCACCCAGGGGACCACGATGAAACCCGGGACATTCGTTCCGTGCCCGGCGCCCATGGTGAAAATCGCGACGAGGAACCCGATAAGGCCGAGGCCGACCCCGGCCGCGATTATCTTCAGCATCGCGCTGGTTTCCCACGATTTATGGCTCGGCTCATACCCCGGAGAATAGGGGAAAGGCGCGACGCAAAGGAAGCGCGTCGCCGCCCACTCCTGACGTCTGCCGCCTCTACCATGCCAACCGCGCCCGCGCCGTCCGCCAACACAGCGTGGAATCGCGGCGTCGAGCGGATGTCCGGCAGCACAGCGCCCTCGGGGCAAGCCGGCCACGCGCCGGTTTGGTCATCCATGGTCGGGGCAAAGCTGTCAGGACTGTCTATCTGATGCTATCAAGAATAAATGACCGTTACCTCCGACGAAACAACACCATCGCTGCAGTCAATTGATTGGGATGCGACTTTCTGCGAGGTCAATTCCTGGCGTGGCGCCTGTATGCACCATTTCTCGATGGTCGAAATGGCGGTGACCGAGACACTGCTTGCGTTGAGCGCCACGGCACAGGGCGGGATCGCAGTGCGCTTGCGTCACCTCATCGGGCAAAGGTTCGAAGACTTGGCGGCAGCGATCAGCCCCGGCGGCCCGTTTGAGGAGGCCGGCCGGCACGCCCTTGGTGAACTTTCACAGTATCGCGAAAAGCATGAGGCGTTCCGGACCTTGCTGTGTCACGGGACGGTCAAGGTGACGGTCGAGCATAACGGCCGATGGATTTTACTCATTCGTTCGCTGTCGATCCGCTCGCGTCAGCCTGACCTCACCACACTGGCGTTAGAGCAGTCCGAAGCCGAAGCCAAACTGGCGGTCCTAAAACGAGACGGGCAGAAACTCGCGTCGAGCCTTGGCCAGCTTCGCAAAGTGGCGGCCACGACCAGCCGTTGACCAATACCCTGCCGGGCTAAGCCAGCCTCGCCCGGGTCGTCCTCGGCGTCGCCAGCAGCAAGCTGGTCTCGCTCCCCGTTATCCCCGGAATCAGCCGGATCCGCCGCAGCACCGCGTCGAAATCGGTCAGCGACGCGGTGCCAAGCTCGACCACCAGGTCCCAGCGGCCGTTGGTGGTGTGGATGGTCGAGACCTCAGGGAAGCCGCCCAGCGCCCGGATCACGCGGTCGGCGGCATGGCCCTCGATCTCGATCATCATCACGCCGCGCATGCGCTGGTCGACGGCGTCGGCGCGCAGCACCACCGTGTAGCCGATGATATCGCCCGACTTTTCCAGCCGCGCCATGCGCGATCGAACCGTCGCGCGCGACACGCCGAGGTCGACCGCGAGATCGGAGACGCTGCGCCGCGCATCGTGCCTCAGCAGCGTCACCAGCCTTTCGTCAAGCGCATCCATGATTGCCCATTTCGATCAACCCGTTTGTCCAATATGATAGATCAGCCTTCTCGAAATGCCAATTTCGCCTGTTCAAACCGCCACCGGATGATGGTTCATTCCTGCGATCAATCGCAAGGACGGAAAGAATCATGCGCTGCAGGATCGTTGGCGCGCCGGTGCAGGACGGTGCGGGCAGAATGGGATGCGAGATGGGGCCGAGCGCGCTGCGCACGGCCGGGCTGGTCTCGGTGCTGTCGGAACTCGGCCATCAGGTCGAGGACTGGGGCGCGGTCGAGAAGGCCGAGGCGCGCGCGGTTGTCCACGGCAATCTTGCGCTGAAAGCGCTGCCGGAGATTTCCGCCTGGACGGCGGCGATCGCCGACACCGCCTACGCGGCGTCCCGCGAAGCGATGCCGATCTTCCTCGGCGGCGACCATTCGATCTCCGCCGGCACGGTATCCGGGGTCGCGCGCCGGGCGGCGGAACTCGGCCGGCCGCTCTTCGTGCTGTGGCTCGACGCGCATCCGGATTTCCATACGCTCGACACCACCACCAGCGGCAATCTGCACGGTGTGCCGCTCGCCTATGCGAGCGGGCAGGCCGGCTTCAAGGGCTATTTCCCGGATCTACCTGTGACCGTCGATCCTGCCCGCATCTGCGCCATGGGCCTGCGCAGCGTCGATCCGGCCGAGCGCCGCGCGCTGAACGAGGCGGGCGTCACCGTGCATGACATGCGCACCATCGACGAGCATGGCATTGCGCCCTTGCTGCGCGCCTTCCTGGCCAAGGTCGAGCAGGAAAACGGCCTGCTGCATGTCAGCCTCGATGTCGATTTCCTCGACCCGTCGATCGCCCCGGCCGTCGGCACCACCGTGCCCGGCGGCGCCACCTTCCGCGAGGCGCATCTGGTGATGGAGATGCTGTCCGACAGCGGCCTGGTCACCAGCCTCGACCTGGTCGAGCTCAACCCGTTCCTCGACGAGCGCGGCCGCACCGCCACGCTGATGGTCGACCTCACCGCCAGCCTGATGGGCCGCCGCATCATGGACCGCCCGACCCGCAGCCATTCCGGAAGCCTCTGATCATGACCCAGCCGTCCCGCCTTGCCATCGTCCCTTTCGTCAGCGTCGACCGCATGATGAAGCTGGTGCTCGCCATCGGCGTCGAGCGCTTCCTCACCGAGCTTGCCGCCTATGTCGAGGAGGATTTCCGCCGCTGGGAGCTGTTCGACAAGACGCCGCGCATCGCCTCGCACAGCCATGACGGCGTCATCGAGCTGATGCCGACCAGCGACGGCAAGATGTACGGCTTCAAATATGTCAACGGCCATCCGAAGAACATGCGCGAGGGCCGCCAGACGGTCACCGCCTTCGGCGTGCTGGCCGATGTCGGCTCCGGCTATCCGATGCTGTTGACCGAAATGACCATCCTGACGGCGCTGCGCACCGCCGCCACTTCCGCCGTCGCGGCCAAATATCTGGCGCCGAAGGGTTCGCGCGCCATGGCCATCATCGGCAACGGCGCCCAGTCCGAGTTCCAGGCCATCGCCTTCAAGGCGCTGCTCGGCATCGACAGGCTGCGGCTCTACGACATCGACCGTTCGGCTTCTGAAAAGTGCGCCCGCAACCTCGCCGGCAAGGGTTTCGACATCACCATCTGCGCGACCGGCCAGGACGCGGTCGAAGGCGTCGACATCATCACCACGGTGACCGCCGACAAGCAGTATGCCACCATCCTCACCGACAACATGGTCGGCTCCGGCGTTCACATCAACGCCGTCGGCGGCGACTGCCCCGGCAAGACGGAGCTGCATCGCGACATCCTGCTGCGCTCCGACATCTTCGTCGAGTTCCCGCCGCAGACCCGCATCGAGGGCGAAATCCAGCAGCTCGACGCCGACCATCCGGTGACCGAGCTGTGGCAGGTGATGACCGGCAAGGCCAAAGGGCGCAAGGCGCCGGAGCAGATCACGCTGTTCGATTCCGTCGGCTTCGCCACCGAGGATTTTTCCGCCCTGCGCTATGTCCGCGACCAGCTCCAGGCCACCGGCCTCTATGAGGAGCTCGACCTGCTCGCCGACCCCGACGAGCCGCGCGACCTGTTCGGCATGCTGCTGAGAGCAGGTTTGCAGCCGGCGGCTTGAGGGAATGAGCACGTATCTCCCCCCTTGAGAGGGAGATGGCCGGCAGGCCAGAGGGGGTCGGTTCGACTGGGCTCGGCCTGCTTGTGCAGATGGAGGTTGGCGCTTCATGCGCAGCGACCCCCTCTGTCGCCTTCGGCGACATCTCCCCCTCAAGGGGGGAGATTACGCACTACCCGCGCAATGGCGCGCAGCTTTCCCTCTCGACCAGGACCGGCATCAGGATTTCGCGGCGCGAATGCGCGGCCGGCTCGGCGACGCGCTCCAGCAGCAGGCTGACCGCCCGCGTTCCGATCTTCTCCACCGGCTGCGCGATCGTCGTCAGCGGCGGCCAGGTGGTGACCGCGTAGGGGATGTCGTCGAAGCCGATCATCGACATGTCGTCGGGAACCCGCAATCCGCGCGAGCGCAGCGCCGTGACCGCGCCCATCGCCATCAGATCGTTGCAGGCGAACACCGCCGTGATGTCGGGCGCCTGCGTCAGCAGCCGCTCCATCGCCAGGCGGCCGCCGGCGAAATGGTAGTCGGAATCGACCACTGCAGAAGCCGGCAGGTCGACGCCTGCTTCCTGCAGCGCCCGGGTAAAGCCGCGCAGGCGCGCCGGGCTGGAGCTCGAATCGCGCGGGCCGCCGATGACGCCGATCCGCTTGTGCCCGAGCCCGACCAGATACTGGCCGGCGAGATAGCCGCCGTGATCGTGGTCGACCAGCACGGAATCGACATGGACGGAATGGATCTCGCGGTCGAGCAGCACCGCCGGCACGTCGGGCGCGAGGCGCGAGAACACCCCCGCATGGTCGGACGAGCCGGCGAAGATCAGCCCGTCGATCTGCTTGGCCATCAGCACCGACAGATAACGCTCCTCCTTCTCGGCGCTGCCGTCGGAGTTGCACAGGATCACCGTATAGCCGGCGACGAACCCGGCATCCTCGATCTGGCGCGCGACGCTGGCGAAGAACGGGTTGGAATTGTCGGGGAGCAGCAGGCCGATGGTCTTGGTCTCGCCGCGCCTGAGACTCCGCGCCAGCGAATTCGGGCTGTAGCGCAGGGCGGCGATCGCCGTGCGCACGCGCTCGGCCGTCTCCGGCTCGACATGGCGCGTGCGGTTCATCACATGCGAGACCGTTGCGACGGACACCCCCGCGTAACGCGCGACATCGGCGATCGTTGTCATGGCCCCTGGTCCCAGCGCTCCTACATTTCCCACGCAAATCCGGACGGAAAGCCTAGCGTATCTTGCGCAACAGCCTCTCCCTATATGCGTCTAGGATGACGGCGAGCACGATGACAAGCCCAATCACGATCGGCTTGAAATTGTCGCCGACGCCCAGAAGCTGCAGGCCGGTGCTCAGCACCTGCAAAATGCAGGCGCCGACCAGCGTGCCGATGATCGAGCCCTTGCCGCCGCTGAGGCTGGTGCCGCCGATGATGACCGCGGCGATCGCGTTGAGCTCGTAGCCGACGCCGGCGATCGGGCTGCCGATGTTGAGGCGCAGCAGATAGACCATGGCCGCGATGCCGGCGGTCAGGCCGCTGATGGTGAAGGCCGCGACCTTGTAGAAATCCGGATTGTGGCCCGAGAGCCGCACCGCCTCGTCATTGGTGCCGACGGCGAAGATCATGCGGCCGAAGACGGTGAAGCGCAGCACGAACCAGCCGACCGCGATCACCAGCACCGCGACCAGGAAGATCGAGGGCAGGAAGCCGCCGATGATCAGATTGCCGAAATCGACGAAGCTCTGCGGCAGGCCGGTGATGGTCGAATTGTCGCTGACCACGCGCGCCGCGCCTGCGGCCATGTTGAGCATGCCGAGCGTGACGATGAAGGAGGGGATCTTCCAGCGCGTCGAGATCCAGCCGTTGAGCAGTCCGCAGGCGGCACCCGTCGCCATGCAGGCCAGCAGCGCCAGCGTGATCGCCACCGCCGGCGACAGGCTCTCGTTGATCATGATGGTGGCGCCCACCACCGTGCACAGCGCCAGCACCGAGCCGACCGACAGGTCGATGCCGCCGGTGAGGATGACGAAGGTCATGCCGGCCGCCAGCACCGTGTTGATGGCGATCTGCACGAAGATCTTCAGCGCGTTGCCGGGCGTCGCGAAATAGGGCGCGCTGGCCGAGAAGAACACGGTGATCAGCACCAGCGCCAGGAGCACGCCGGCATCGCGGATGAGGAAGCGCAGGAATTTCGCCCGGCCGGGGGAAACAGGCGCCGACACGGTTGCTTCGGACGTCTCGCTCATGGTCGCACATACTCCTGATAGGCGAGCGACAGGATGCGCTCCTGGTCGAATTCGGCGCGCGGCACCTCGCCGACAATTCTGTTTTTTGAAAAGACGACGATGCGGTGGCACATGCCCATCAGCTCGGGCAGGTCGGACGACACCATGATGATGCCCTTCTTAGCCGCCGCCAGCATCCACAAGAGCTGGTAGATCTCGCGCCGCGCGCCGATGTCGACGCCGCGTGTCGGCTCGTCGAGGATCAGCGTCGAGGTGCCGCGGAACAGCCATTTGGCCAACACCACCTTCTGCTGGTTGCCGCCGGACAGGTTGCGCACCGCCTGCTCGATCGAGCTTGCCTTGACGCGCAGCTGGCCGACCAGGTCGGTCGCCGCCACCGCCTCCGCCTTGCGGTTGACCAGCCCGTGGCGCGAGACCTTGCCGAGATCGGTGATGGTGATGTTCTTGTCCACCGGCAGGTCGAGCAGCAGGCCCTGCCCCTTGCGGTCCTCGGTCAGCAGGCTCAAGCCATGCCGGACCGCGTCCTTGGGCGCCGTGATCGCCACCGGCCTGCCGTCAATGGCGACGACGCCATCGAGTTTCGGATCGGCCCCGAACAGGGCGCGCATGGCTTCCGTCCGGCCGCTGCCGACCAGCCCGGCGACGCCGAGGATCTCGCCATGCCGCACATCGAAGGAAATCGCCGGTGTCGTGGCGTCGCGCTTCAGGTTCGCCACGCTGAGCGCGACCTCGCCCGGCACGATCGAAGTGTCGAAACCGTATTCGTCGGCGATGTCGCGGCCGATCATCATGCGCACCAGGTCGGGCACGGTGAGGCCGTGCAGGTCGCGGGTGGCGACCAGCCTGCCGTTGCGCAGGACCGTCACCCGGTCGCCGATCTCGAACACCTCGTGCAGGCGGTGCGAGATGTAGATGATGGTGACGCCTTTGGCCTTCAGCCGCTTGATGATGGCGAACAGGCGCTCGATCTCGGGCGGCGTCAGCGTCGCCGTCGGCTCGTCGAGCACCAGAAGCTTGCTGTCGTAGCTCAGCGCCTTGGCGATCTCGACCAGCTGCATCTGGGCAACGCCGAGCGCCTCGACGCGCGTCCGCGGATCGATGTCGAGCCCGACCTCCTTCAGCAGCGCCAGGGCGCGCCGGTTGAGCGCCTTGCCGTCGACGATGCCGAAACGGCGGCGCGGCAGGCTTTCCAGCATCAGATTCTCGGCGATGCTGAGATAGGGGAGCAGGTTTAGCTCCTGATGCACGATGCGGATGCCGGTCTGATGCGCGTCATGCGGCGTCTTGGGCTGGTAGGGCTGGCCGTTGAAGGCGATCGCGCCGCTGTCCGGCTGGTGGATGCCGGCGAGCAGCTTGATCAGCGTCGACTTGCCGGCGCCGTTCTCGCCGAGCACGATATGGGTTTCGCCGCGCGCGATCGACAGCGAGACGTCGCTCAACGCGACGGCGCCGGGAAAGATCTTCCCGACCCCTTGAAGGGAAAGAATCGCGTCATCCATGCAGCAAAATCCTGGATTGCGCCGTTCGGCCGCCAAGGCGGCGTCGGCGCGCCGTCACCGCCGCCGGAATTGCCGGCGGCGATGATGAGGTAAGCGCAGCGATGGCACCAGCCATTAAATGCCCGGTGCCTCTTCGCCCGCCTCAGCCGGTGACCAGCTTGATGTCGGTCTTGACCCAGCCGGAGAACTTCTCGCCGGCGAGCTCGCGCAGGCCGTAGTCGATGCCGAGGGCGGCCATCTGCGCGCCATACTGCTCGACGGTGGCCAGCATCTTGCCTTCCTTCAGCAGCGGCCCGACCGCCGGGATGTTGTCGAAGCCGACCACCTTGATCTGGCCGGACTTGCCGGCCGCGTCGATCGCCTTGACGACGCCGAGCGCCATCGAATCATTGGCCGCCATCACGCCCTGGATGTCGGGGTGCTGGGTCATGAAGTTGGTCATCAGCGTGTTGGCTTCCTCGGTCTCCCAATGCGCGGTCTTCGAATCGAGCAGGTCGAGGCCGTGTTCCTTCACCGCATCGTCGAAGCCGAGCTTGCGTTCCTTGGCGTTGTCGGCCTCGGGATTGCCCTCGAGGATGACGACCTTGCCGCCTTTGCCCAGCGCCTTGCCGAGCGCATCGCCGGCGAGCTTGGCGCCGGCGCGGTTGTCCGGACCGAAGAAGGCGAGGTCGATGCCGGCCTTCTTCTTGGCCTCGGTATCGAGCGAGACGTCGATGTTGATGACCTTGATGCCAGCCTTCAGCGCCTTGGCGATCGGCGTCACCATGGCCTTCGAATCGGCCGGCGCGACCACGATGACGTTGAAGTTCTGGGTGATGAAGTTCTCGATGGCGTCGACCTGCGCGGCAAAGTCGCGCTCGTCCTTCATGCCGACGGCGGCGAAATCGAACTTGTCCTTGTTCTTGGCCGCGTACTCTTCGGCGCCGGCCTGCATCTGCTTGAAGAACTCGTTGGCGAGCGACTTCATGACCAGGCCGACCTTCGGCTTGTCGGCGGCGAGCGCCCGCCCGAACGGCAGCGCCAGGGCGCCGGCCGCCAATGCGCTGGTCTTGAGGAACTGACGGCGCGAGAACTGGCCTAGATCGAGACCGGACGCGTTTGGATCCTTGCTCATGCTTTCCTCCACTTGATTGATCCGTAATCGGTTACGTAACCGATTACGCAGCAAGGTTTAGTGTGCAACTTTGACCGATGTCAATATCAGCATGGAGGCTTGAGGCATGTCTTGCCGACCGCCCCCGTAGCTAGGGGCGGCATCTAGGGCGCGCCTATGCGCCGGCAAGCGGTCGGGCGACGGGCGGCTCGCGCTCAGCGAGCCCACATCGCGTCCGGCACCACCACCAGCTTGCCGACGAAATCCTTGGCGATGAAATCGGCCTGGGCGCGGTGGAAGTCCGACAGCCTGTAGACACCGCCGACCAGCGGCTTGATCTTCCTGTCCTCGATGTAGCGCACGATGCGGCGGAAGTCGGCTCGCGTGCCCTGGCTGGAGCCGTTGAGCTGCAACTGCTTCAGATACATCGTCCTGAGGTCGAGCTGCACCACCGGCCCTGCGATGGCGCCCGCCGTCGTGTAGCGCCCCTCCGGCCGAAGAATGCGCAGCAAATCGTTGAAGATCGCGCCACCGACCAGGTCGGCGACGACATCGATGGGTTGCCCGCCGGTCGCCTCGGTGACGGCGGCCGGCAGACCCGCGACGCCGCGCGTAATCACCCTCTCGGCGCCGATATCGAGCACCGCCTGCTCCTTGCCCTTGCCGACAATGGCATAGGGGATGGCGCCGCGCGCCCGCGCCAGCTGCACGATGCCCGAGCCGACGCCGCCCGAAGCGCCGGTGACCAGCACCCGCTCCCCGGCCTTCAAAGCCGCGCGCTCCAGCATCTGCTCGCCGGTGAGATAGGCGCAGCAGAAGGTGGCGAGCTCGACGTCGCTCATATCGGTGTCGACGACATGCGCGTTCTCGGCCGGCAGGGTCTGATACTCGGCGTACCCGCCATCGCGGCCGTGGCCCATATAGTCGATGTCGGCCAGCGAATCGTCGTCGCGGTTGTAGATGGAAAAGTCGACCATCACCCGCTCGCCGATACGGTCGGCAGACACGCCGTCGCCGACGGCGGCGATCGTGCCCACCGTGTCGGTGCCCTGGATGCGCGGGAAGACAAGCGTGTTGCCTTGCCGGCGCCAGGTCGACACCGCCGCCGCGTCCTCTTCCGTGCCATAGGCGCCCTGGCGCACCCAGACATCGGTGTTGTTCATGCCGCAGGCCCTGACCTTGACCAGCACTTCGTCGGCGGCCGGCGCGGGCACCTTCACATCGGTGCGGTAGACGAGCTTTTCCGGACTGCCATGGCCGGTGAGCTGCACGGCGGCCATGGTGGCTGGAATGGGGAGATGGGATGTCATGAATGTTGGCTCCAACTCAATATAGGTTGGCGCTGCCCCTCACCCTACCCTCTCCCCGTGAAGGACGGGGAGAGGGGGCTCCAGCGTCGAAGCTTCTCCCCCCTCCCCGTCACTATACGGGGAGAAGGTGCCGGCAGGCGGATGAGGGGCGGCGGCGACGGTCAAATTAGAGTCCGGCGAACACGCTGTTCACCGCGTCGGCCGTCTTCGCCACCACCGTGTCGGCTTCCTCGCGCGTCAGGCAGAGCGGCGGTGCGAAGCCGAGGATGTCGCCCTGCGGCATGGCGCGGCCGAGGACGCCGCCGGCCGCGAGCGCCGTGGCGATCTGCGGCCCCACCTTCAGCGCCGGATCGAAGAACACGCGGTCGTCGCGATCCTTGACGAACTCGACCGCCGCCAGCATGCCGTCACCGCGCACCTCGCCGACATGTCTGTGGCCGCCGACGGCCCTGGCCAGCTCGGCGCGGAAATAGGCGCCGGTCTCGCCGGCGTTCGTGACCAGGTCCATCTCGTCGATCAGTTCAAGGTTGGCCACACCCGCGGCAACGCAGATCGGATGCGCCGAATAGGTCCAGCCATGGCCGAGCGAGCCGAGCTTGTCGGCGCCCTTGACCAGCACCTGCCAGACCTTGTCGGAGACGATGACGCCGGAAAGCGGCGCATAGGCCGAGGTCAGCCCCTTGGCGATGGTGATCAGGTCCGGCTTGATGCCGTAATGGTCGGAGCCGAACATGGTGCCGAGACGGCCGAAGCCGGTCACCACCTCGTCGGCGACCAGCAGCACATCGTACTTCCTCAGCACACCTTGGATCTTTTCCCAATAGCCGGCCGGCGGCGGCACGATGCCGCCGGTGCCCAGGATCGGCTCGCCGATGAAGGCGGCGACCGTGTCCGGCCCTTCGGCGAGGATCATCTCTTCCAGCCTGTCGGCGCAATGTTGCGAGAACTGCTCCTCGCTCTGCGCGCGGTCGGCGCGGCGGAAATAATAGGGTGCCTCGGTGTGCAGGATCGGCGCGCGCGGCAGGTCGAAGGCATTGTGGAACAGGTCGAGCCCGGTCAGTGAGCCCGTCATCACGCCGGAGCCGTGATAGCCGCGCCAGCGCGAGATGATCTTCTTCTTCTCCGGCCGGCCGAGCACGTTGTTGTAATACCAGATCAGCTTGATGTTGGTCTCGTTGGCGTCCGAGCCGGAGAGCCCGAAGTAGACCCTCGACATGCCCTCGGGCGCACGGTCGACGATCATCTTGGCGAGCGTGATCGAGGCCTCGGTGCCGTGCCCGACATAGGCGTGGTAATAGGCGAGGTTCTTCGCCTGCTCGGCGATCGCATCCGATATCTTCTGGCGGCCGTAACCGACATTGACGCAATAGAGGCCGGCGAAGGCGTCGATGCTCTTCCTGCCGGTATTGTCCCAGACGGTGACGCCCTCACCGCCGGCCATGACGCGCGCCGGCGACTCGCCCCGCGCGTGGGTGCCCATATGCGTCGAGGGATGGAAGAAGTGGTCGCGATCCCAGGCGGCAAGTTCGTTGGACTGTTCAAGCATTTTTTGACTCCTTGAGAAAGATCGCCTTGCGCGGCCCAAGGTGCGTCGAGATTCAGGTCAGGCCGAGTCGAAAATGGTGGATTCCGAGAACCGGAGCGGAGCGTACCTTTGGTACGTGAGCACCGGAAGCGCAGGAAGCCGCCATTTGCAGGCCGGCATCACCTGAATATCGACGCGCCTTACGCCACGTCCAGGCAAAGATATTTGAGGTCCGTAAAGGCTTCGAGCCCGTGGCGCGAACCTTCGCGGCCGATCCCGGATTGCTTGACGCCGCCGAACGGGATCGGCGCGCCGGTGATCTTCACCCGGTTGATGGCGACCATGCCGTAGTCCAGCGCGCGGCCCATGCGCGCCTGCCGGGCGCCATTTTCGGTCACGACATAGGCGACCAGGCCGTATTCGGTGGCGTTGGCGCGGGCGACAACCTCCGCCTCGTCGTCGAAGGGCGTCACCGCCGCGACCGGGCCAAACGTCTCCTCGCGCATGATCAGCGCTTCGTCGGGCACATCGACGAGCAGCGTCGGCTGATAGAACAGCGGCCCGGCGGCATGGCGCCCGCCGCCGCCCAGGCAGCGCGCGCCGCGGGCGAGCGCGTCGGCGACCTGCTCCTCCACCTTCTGGACGGCGCGCTCGTGCATCAGCGGCCCGATGTCGGCATCGCCGGAAAGCCCATTGCCGGTTTTCAGCGCCTCGATGCGGCGGGCAAAGGCGGCGCAGAACCGCTCGTAGATCGGCCGCTGCACATAGATGCGGTTGGCGGCGAGGCAATCCTGGCCTGAGGTGGCGAATTTGGCGTCGAGCGCAATCGTCACAGCCCTGTCGATGTCGGCATCGTCGAACACGATCAGCGGCGCATGGCCGCCGAGCTCCATCACCAGCCGCTTCATCGTCGGCGCGCTCTGTGCCGCGATCAGCCGGCCGACTTCGGTCGAGCCGGTGAAGCTCATGGCGCGGACGCGGGCATCCGCGCACATCGCGCCGACGATTTTGCGCGCCTCGCCGGTGACGACGTTGAACACGCCGGTGGGAAGCCCGGCGCGCTCGCCGAGCTCGGCCAGCGCCAGCGCCGAGAGCGGCGTTTCCGAGGATGGATGCGCGACGATGGTGCAGCCGGCGGCAAGCGCCGCCGCCGCCTTGCGGGTCAGCATCGCCGAGGGAAAATTCCACGGCGTGACGACGCCGACGACCCCGAGCGGCTCGCGCCGCACGGTCATCTCGGCATTCGGCAGATGGCTGCTGACGCTCTCGGCGTTGAGGCGTTTGGCTTCTTCGGCATACCATTCGACGAAGGATGCGGCGTAGTCGATCTCACCCAGCGATTCCTTCAGCGGCTTGCCCTGCTCCAGCGTCATCAGCAGCGCCAGATCGTCCTTGGCGGCGATGATCAGCTCGAACCATTTTCGCAAGATCTTCGAGCGCTCCTGCGGCAGCAGCGCCCGCCACGCCGGAAAGGCGCGGGACGCGGCATCGATCGCCTTCGTGGTCTGCCCTGCATCGAGCGCGGCAACGAAGGCGATCGCTGAGCCGGTCGCCGGATCGGTGACCGCGAAACTTTCCGCCGCCTCGCTCGCCGTCCAGTGGCTGTCGACATAGGCGAGCGCCCGCAGCAGCCGGCGGTCGGAAAGGCCGTCGAGGGCTTCATGGCGGTTCGTGCGGGCAAGATGCGCGGACATCGATCAGGTCTCCCGGTGCCGAGGCGATACGGAGAGACTAGCCGCGCGGTCGAGACAGAGAGGCTGTTTCGGCAGCCGCAGGTAGAGAGATTGTCTCTAATGACCCTTGGGCGCAGATGATCTCTCTAGCGCGACGGCCGGCGGTGAGTACCGAACCGTGAAAACTGGCCGAGCCTCCTCCGCTTCGTCACCCTGGGGCGAAGCAGCGGACGTTCGGCCAATCTCCAAGCTGATCGCGAGACCGACTCAACCTTGCCCCGGCAGCAGATCCGCCACCGGTAGCACCGTCTCCTCCTTCACCGTCTTGGTGACGATGTAGGTGAAGTAGCGGTCGATGCCGATCTCGCGCTCGAGCAGGCTGTCGACCAGCCGCTGATAGGCGTCGATGTCACGCGCCATCACCTTCAGCACATAGTCGACGCCGCCACCCACCGACCAGCAGGCGACGATCTCGCGGATGTCGCGGACGACGCGCTCGAAACGGTCGAAATCGGCCTGGCGGTGGCTGGCCAGCGTCACCTCCACCAGCACGGTCGCCACCGGCGCCACCGCTCGCATGGCGACCGAGGCATGATAGCCCGAGACGATGCCCGCCTTCTCCAGCTTGCGCAGCCGCATCCAGCACGGTGTCGGCGACAGGCCGACCTTGTCGGCCAGCGCCAGCTTGGTGATGCGCCCGTCGCGCTGGATCGCGTCGAGGATCTTGAGGTCGATCGGGTCGAGTTTCACCGCGGT
>NZ_RZOF01000137.1:0-14534 GCF_003998955.1 Mesorhizobium sp. M4B.F.Ca.ET.017.02.2.1
GGCCCCAGCTCATCCACGGTTTAGGCTACCTGAGGGGTGACGGGCTCTCGACCGCCGCCACGGATCAGGCAAGCACCTGGTCCGTGGCACCCCTCAACAATGCACGATTCCAGACACACAAGGGGTGCTCCAGGGAACGCCACCGTCTCACTCAGTCGCGCACCCCTCATCCGTCTCGGCGCTGCGCGCCGATCCACCTTCTCCCACAAGGAGAGAAGGGAAGGCCTGTTCATTGTTATCAAAACTTCATGGTTCCGAGATGCGCCTGAAACATTGAGGCGGGAGCTTGGGGGCGACGTTCAACGCCATCCAGGAGACAGCCATGAACAAGATCTCGATGACCCGCCGCGCCTTCGTCACCTCGGCGAGCGCATTCGGCCTGGTCGGCGCCTCGGGCCTCGCATTGCCCTATTATTCGCGCGCCAGCCAGCGGCCTGCCTTCACCCATGGCGTCCAGTCCGGCGACGTCGATGCCTCCAGCGGCATGGTGTGGACGCGCACGGACCGTCCGGCGCGCGTGATGTTCGAAGTGTCGTCGACGGAGAGCTTCGCCAACGCGTCCAGGCTCGCGCCGCTCGATTCGTCGCCGGCCAGCGACTACACGGTGAAGCGGCTGCTCACCGATCTCGCCGCCGACCAGGACATCTTCTACCGCATGACGGCGGCCGACCTCGCCGACATCAACGCCGTCTCCGAGCCGATCATCGGGCGCTTCCGCACCGCGCCGGCCTCCAAGCGCGACATCCGCTTCGCCTGGTCGGGCGACACCGCCGGCCAGGGCTGGGGCATCGATGAGACCGGCATGAAGACCTACGCCACCATCGGCAAGCACACGCCGGATTTCTTCCTGCATTCCGGCGACACGATCTATGCCGATGGCGTGATGAAGGACGAGGTCGACCTGCCCGGCGGCGGCAAGTGGAAGAACGCCGTGCTGATCGACGAGAAGCGCAAGGTGGCGCAGACGCTCGACGAATATCGGGCGCAGTGGAAATACAACATGATGGACAGGAATGTGCTCGCCCTCTCCGCCATCTGCCCGACCTTCTACCAGTGGGACGACCACGAGGTGGTCAACAACTGGTCGGATTCCAAGGATCTCGGCAGCGACGACCGCTACTCGGAGAAATCCATCCATGTGCTGGCGGCACGCGCGGCGCGCGCCTTCCACGAGATGACGACGATCCGCTACGAGCCGGCCGAGCCCGGCCGCGTCTATCGCAAAATAGCCTATGGGCCGCTGCTCGACGTGTTCTTCCTCGACATGCGCTCCTATCGCGGCCCGAACGGCCCGGACATGCAGGACACGATGACGCCGGAATCGCATGCTGGGCGAGCAGCAGACCAAATGGCTGAAGCGGGAACTCGCGAATTCCAGGGCGACCTGGAAGATCATTGCCGCCGACATGCCGCTTGGGCTGGTGGTGTGGAACGACGGCACCAAGAAGGTGGGCGGCGAGGCCGTCAGCAATGGCGACAACGGCCTGCCCAGGGGACGCGAGCTCGAGATCGCCGACCTGCTGCGCTACATCAAGAACGCCGGCATCAGCAACACGGTGTGGCTGACCGCCGACGTCCACTACACGGCCGCGCATTACTACAATCCCGAAAAGGCGCAGTTCCAGGATTTCAATCCGTTCTGGGAATTCGTCTCCGGCCCGATCCATGCCGGCACGTTCGGTCCCAACGATTTCGACATGACCTTCGGCCCGCAGCTGAAGTTCATCAAGGCGCCGACCGCCGAGCAGGGCCAGAACCTGCCGCCGTCGGCCGGCCTGCAGTTCTTCGGCCTGGTCGACATTTCAGGCGCCACCGAACAGCTGACGGTGCGGCTGATGGATCGCGACGACAACGAGCTCTACAAGGTGACGCTCGACCCGGTGCGCTCGGCTTAGGAGACTGTTGGAAATTCTACTGCGGCGGCCATCTGCTGGCGCTTTCTGACTCGCCGGAGCGAATTTCGAAACAGTCTCTAGGAGGACGACCGCCGCGACCGGTGGTCGTCAGTCCGGATAGCAAGTCGCGGGAATCTTCGGCCACACGGCGCTGTCGCAGCCGGCGTCCTGCTGCCGCTGCTTGAAGGCGGCGCTGACGGGGCCGGTCACGACGGGGTCGACGCCATCGGGGGCATCGGCGAACATCTGCTCCGCCGTCTGCGTGTCGGGGAGCAGAGCGGGATTTCCCTTGAGTGTCGCGGCCGACTGCGCGGCGCCCACCGCCAGCAGCACGGTAAGTGCTGCCCAGGCCAGGATCGGACGCAATCTGATGAAAGAATCGGTCATGGGAGTCGAACTGCCCGGACCCCGAAAGGTTCCGCCCTGGTGAATTGATACATTTGACGCAAAGACGCTTAAGAATTGGTAACCACATATTTGGGTACGAGCCTCCCCTTTCGCAAATGCGAAAAACCCTGTATGAGCCGCGCAACCGAAAAAGGCGGCGCCTCTGGGCCTGCTGCCTGCAACGCTCCCGAGACCAGACACATGAACCTCCGCAATATCGCGATCATCGCGCACGTCGACCATGGAAAAACCACCCTCGTCGACCAGCTCCTGAAACAGTCCGGCGCCTTCCGCGACAACCAGCGCGTCGCCGAGCGCGCCATGGATTCCAACGACCTCGAAAAGGAACGCGGCATCACCATCCTGGCCAAGGCGACCTCGGTCGACTGGCACGGCACCCGCATCAACATCGTCGACACGCCCGGCCACGCCGATTTCGGCGGCGAGGTCGAGCGCATCCTGTCGATGGTGGATTCGGCGATCGTGCTGGTCGATGCCGCCGAAGGGCCGATGCCGCAGACCAAGTTCGTCGTCGGCAAGGCGCTCAAGGTCGGCCTGAAGCCGATCGTCGTCATCAACAAGATCGACCGCCCGGACGCGCGCCATGTCGAGGTGGTCAACGAGGTGTTCGATCTCTTCGCCGCGCTCGACGCCACCGACGAGCAGCTCGACTTCCCGATCCTCTACGGTTCGGGCCGCGACGGCTGGGTTTCGGAAAATCCCGAAGGCCCGAAGGACCAGCAGCTGGCGCCCCTGTTCGACCTCGTTGTCAAGCATGTGCCGGCGCCGACCGTGCATCCCGGCCCGTTCCGCATGATCGGCACCATCCTGGAAGCCAATCCCTTCCTCGGCCGCATCATCACCGGCCGCATCGAGTCCGGCTCGCTGAAGGCCAACCAGGCGGTCAAGGTGCTGCACCATGACGGCACCCAGATCGAGACCGGCCGCGTCTCCAAGATCCTCGCTTTCCGCGGCCTCGAGCGCCAGCCGATCGACGAAGCCCAGGCGGGCGACATCGTCGCCATCGCCGGCCTGTCGAAGGGCACCGTCGCCGACACGTTCTGCGACCCGACGGTGACCGAGCCGCTGCACGCGCAGCCGATCGACCCGCCGACGGTGACGATGTCCTTCCTCGTCAACGACAGCCCGCTCGCCGGCACGGAAGGCGACAAGGTGACCAGCCGCGTCATCCGCGACCGCCTGCTGCGCGAGGCCGAAGGCAATGTCGCGCTGAAGATCGAGGAATCGCCGGAAAAGGATTCCTTCTTCGTCTCCGGCCGTGGCGAATTGCAGCTCGCGGTGCTGATCGAGACGATGCGCCGCGAAGGCTTCGAGATCGCCGTGTCGCGGCCGCGCGTCGTCATGCAGAAGGGCGAGAACGGCGAATTGCTGGAGCCGGTCGAGGAAGTCGTCATCGACGTCGACGAGGAGCATGCCGGCGTCGTCGTGCAGAAGATGTCGGAGCGCAAGGCCGAGATGGTCGAATTGCGCCCGTCCGGCGGCAACCGCCAGCGCCTGGTCTTCCACGCGCCGACGCGCGGCCTGATCGGCTACCAGTCGGAACTGTTGACCGATACGCGCGGCACCGCGGTGATGAACCGGCTGTTCCACGCCTACGAGGTCTATAAGGGCGAATTGCCGGGCCGCACCAACGGCGTGCTGATCTCCAACGAGCAGGGCGAATCGGTCGCCTATGCGATGTGGAACCTGGAGGATCGCGGCCCGATGGTCATCGATCCGGGCGTCAAGGTCTACCAGGGCATGATCATCGGCATCCACTCCAGGGACAACGACCTCGAGGTCAATGTGCTGAAGGGCAAGAAGCTCACCAACATCCGCGCCGCCGGCAAGGACGAAGCGGTGAAGCTGACGCCGCCGATCCGCATGACGCTGGAGCGCGCGCTGGCCTGGATCCAGGACGACGAGCTGGTCGAGGTGACGCCGAAGACGATCCGGCTGCGCAAGCTTTATCTCGACCCGAACGAACGCAAGCGCTTCGAGAAGTCGGCCAAGGCGGTCGGCGCGGCGTAAGGTTTTCGCCCGGAGCAGTCATCGAGGGAGGGAGCACTGCTCCCTCCCTTCCTCATTTCACGCGCCGGCAGCGGTGACAATGGCGTCGCAATCCGGTTCGTCGCTCAGATCGATGCGGATCGCCATGCCGTCGCGCGGCGGCCTGCGCAGCGCCTTGGCGCCATCAAGCTCGACGCAAAGCTGCCGCCGCTCCTCCCAGGCCTGAAGCCGCGAGCGCGAGACGCCGAGTTCGCCGGCCATCAACCGGTCGAGCCGCAAGGGCACAGGCATTTCCAGAGTGAGCCGCAGCTCCAGCACGGTCGTATGTTCCGGCCGGCGTTCCAGCACATGCCTTTCGACGGCGACATCTGGGAACTCCTCGATGCGTCCGGCGTGGCTCCTCAGTACGGCGGCATCGAAGGCATGACGCCGGGCCAGATCCGGATCGTTGCTTTCGAGCGCCGCGAGCAGCGCCGGCTCGATGTCGCGGCGGTTGCGGCGCTCGAAGATGGCGAAATTCCAGGAATTGTCGCAGTCGACGCAGCGGTAGATCAGCCAGGCGTCGATGCGCTTGCCGTTGGCGTTGACGCGGAATTTGTCGCTCGATCGATATGGCCTGAGGCCGCCGCAGCGATTGCAGGTGATGAGAGGTCGAGGCGCGATCTCGGGCGCGATCGCCCAGCGGATACGCAAGAGTCCAGACATGCCGAAAGCCCTTCCCGTCGGGAAGTTCGCCAGGTCGGCGATGTCGAGTTGCCCGGGCGGGCACGGCGTGGCTGGAGAGCTGCGGCTTTAAGGAAATCAGGCGTCGCGCGGCGCGCGACAGGTTCAGCAATGCCAAACCGGTCTCGAACCGCCGCCTGAGGAACACATGAAATGATCGGGACGCCGCAACCGCAGCGCCCTGTGTTTTCAGGAGAGTTGACGAGACCGGCGGTTACTGAGGCAAAGTGAAGCTCGAAACGATTGTCGGGGCGGCTCTTCTAGCCGTGGCCGACGGGAACGGCAAGACGGCAATTGTCGAGATCGGCGCCGCCGCGACCGAAGCGATTGCCTGTTCTTTGCCAAAGCTGCCGTTGCTGGCTAGATTGGCAGCCAAACCTCAGATCGGAGATTTTGGCAATGCATCTCACCTCGCTGCTGATCTTCGCCGCCGCGCTTTTCGTCGCCGCCGGCTCGCCCGGCCCGTCGATCGCCGCCCTTGTCGCGAGGGTGATCTCGAAGGGTTTTCGCGACGTGTTCCCGTTCCTGCTCGCCATGTGGATCGGCGAGGGCATCTGGCTGTCGCTGGCGGTGTTCGGGCTGGCCGTGGTGGCGCAGACCTTTCATCTCGCCTTCGTCGCAGTGAAATGGGCGGGCGTCGCCTATCTCGCCTATCTGGCGTGGAAGATGTGGACCGCGCCCGTCGAGGCGAAGGAAGGCGAGATGCCGCGCGAGGATTCGCCGGCAAAACTGTTCTTCGCCGGCATGGCGGTGACACTGGGCAACCCCAAGATCATGATGTTCTATCTGGCACTGCTGCCGACCATCATCGATCTTGCCTCGGTCAGCGTCGTCGGCTGGATGGAACTGACGGCGACCATGGCGGTGGTCCTTGTCGCCATCGATCTTGCCTGGGTGCTCGCCGCCGCGCAGGCCCGCAAGCTGCTCAAAAGCAGGCGGGCGATGAAGATCGCCAACCGCGTGAGCGCCGCCACCATGGCAGGCGCCGCCGCCGCGATCGCTGCCCGTTCCTGAACGGCTACATCATCTCGATGATCGGCGCGATCTCGACGGTGAAGGCCGGGTCCATCAGGATCGGGCAAGCCTTGGCCTTGGCGACGGCGTCGTCGATATCCCTGGCTTCGACGATGGTGTAGCCGGCGGTCGGATTGCTGCCGCCATTGTTCTCGACCTTGCCGCTCGCCAGCACCGTCTTCGACATTCCGACCGGATTGCCGCCGTCGACCACGGCCGGGCCGAGCTTGTCGTACCAGCCGGTCCACGCATCCATGGCCGCCTTCCGCTCAACCTCGTCGGTCGGCATCTTGCCGGAGCCATGATAGACATAGAGAAACTTCGCCATGTTCTCCTCCCTTGATCGGCGGCATCGAACCGGCATGCGGCCATGCCGCTTGGCGATATGCGGCTCAGCCGCAATCGTGTTGATATGCGGCGATGCCGCAATCCTTGATATACGGCGATGCCGCAATCCTTGATATACGGCGATGCCGCAATCCTTGATATGCGGCGATGCCGCAATCGTTGATCATCGGACCAAAACGGCGGAGAAGCAATGAGAATGCGCGATAGCTAAAATAGTGCCGCCGCCTAGCGTGCCATGGCGTGGTATTCGTCGTTCGGGCGCATGTCTATCGCGGCCGCTACCCGGTTCGACATGTTGAAGAAGGCGGCGGTCGAGGCGATGTCCCAGATGTCGCGGTCGGAAAAGCCGGCCTTGCGCAAGGCCGCGCGGTCGCCCTCGATGATCTTCGCCGGCTCCTCCGTCAGCTTGACGGCGAATTCGAGCATCGCGGTCTGCCTGGGTGAAAGGTCGGCGGCGCGGAAATTCATCACCATCATCTCGCCGAGGGAAGGGTCGCCGGAAAGCTGGCGCACCGCGGCGCCATGCGCGGTCAGGCAATAGTAGCAATGGTTGATCGAGGAGACGACGACGGCAATCATCTCGCGCTCCAGCTTCGACAGGCCGGACTCGCCCAGCATCAGGTCGTTGTACATGTCGGTGAAGGCGCGCAGCTTCTTCTCGTCGAAGGCGTAGGCCTTGAGCACGTTGGGAACGAGGCCGAGCTTTTCCTCGCATTTGGCGAAATAGGCTTTCGTCGCCTCGCTGAGCTCGGCCTGGGCGAGGTCGAGCGCGGTGATCCTGCCGGTCGTTTTGGCGCTCTTGCTTGCACTCATTGGGCTTCGTCCTTCTCATTCGCTGCCGATTTGCAATCAAAATTCCGAAGAATCTTTGCAAGCCGTCAAACCTTTGTCGCCAAACGGCGGTCATCTGCTACCATAATCGCAAAAGCATGTGACGGGAGGGACTTCACATCATGGCCAGCCTCAAAACCGCAAGCCAGCCGAAGAAGACGGTTCCAGCAAAGGGAGGCGCGGCGAAGGGAGGCGAAAGACCGGGTCGGCTTGCCGACTATCTTCTTGCCCGCGCGCCGGCCGAGGACGTCGCCGCCTACGAGGTTGCCGATCTCGAGCGTGCCGCCGATCTTGCCGGGCGAGCCGTCGCCAGGCACAAGAAGGGCGATTGCATCGTCGCGATCGACGTCGATTCCGGCGTGGCGCGCCAGGGCCGGCCGGTGACGGTGGTCACCGTCGTCAACGACAACATGCCGTTCCTGTTCGATTCCATCCTGGGCGAGATCACCGAGAGCGCCGGCGAGCCGCTGCTGGTCACACATCCGGTCGTCACCGTCAGGCATGGCAAGGCTGGCGTCGAGGAAATCCTCGGCGATGGCGGCTTCGCCAAGGGCGACGGCAGCCACGACCGGCTGAGCGTCGTGCATGTCCATATCGGCCGGTTGTCCGCCGACCAGGCCGAAGCGCTGGCCGGACGCTTGAGGAAGCTGCTGGTCCAGGTGCGCGCCGCCGTCACCGACTGGAAGCCGATGCTCGCCCGCCTCGACCAGGCGATCTCGGAATTCCGCTACGCGCCGGTGCCGCTCGACAAGGCGCACGTCACCGAGGCGATCGCCTTCCTCGAATGGCTGCGCGATGACAATTTCACGTTCCTCGGCATGCGCGAGTTCAAATACACCGGCGGCGAAAAGAGCGGCACGCTGGAGCGCGCCGACAAGCCCGGCCTCGGCATCCTGTCCGACCCGGATGTGCTGGTGCTGAGGCGGGGCACCGAAGCGGTGACGACGACGCCCGAGATCCGCGCCTTCCTGCACGGTCCGGAGCCACTGATCGTCACCAAGGCCAACGCCAAGTCGTCGGTGCACCGCCGCATCTATCTCGATTACATCGGCGTCAAGACCTACACCGCCAAGGGCACGCTGCTCGGCGAATTGCGCATCGTCGGCCTGTTCACCTCGACCGCCTACACGCGCTCGGTGATGAAGATCCCCTATCTGCGCTCCAAGGCCGAAACCGTCATCACCAAGTCCGGCTTCAACCCAAGCGACCATTCCGGCAAGGCGCTGATCAACGTGCTGGAAAGCTATCCGCGCGATGAGCTGTTCCAGGTGCCGGTGCCGATCCTGCGCAAGCATGCCGAGGCCATTCTCGGCCTGATCGAGCGGCCGCGCGTCAGGGCGCTGGTGCGCGCCGACCAGTTCGACCGCTTCGTCTCGATCCTGGTCTTCGTGCCGCGCGACCGCTACGACAGCGTCGCGCGCGAGAAGATCGGCACCTATCTCAAGACCGTGTTCGAAGGGCGGCTGTCGGCCTACTACCCCGCCTTCCCGGAAGGCGGGCTGGCGCGCGTCCACTTCATCATCGGCCGCTCCGGCGGCAAGACGCCGAAGGTCGAACAGGCGGCGATCGAGGCGGCGATCCGCGACATCGTGCGGACCTGGGACGATGCGCTGCGCGAGACCGCGGCCGAAACCGGCACGGACAGAGCGCTGACGGCAATCGCCTCGCGCTTTTCGGAAAGCTATCGCGACTCCTTCTCGCCGGCGGTGGCGCTCGCCGATGCCGGGCGGATCGCCAGGATCGACGCCGCCAATCCGATCGCCATCGACTACTATCGCCATGCCGACCAGAAGCCGCACCAGGCGGCCCTGAAGATCTATCACCATGGCAGCCCGGTGGCGCTGTCGCGGCGCGTGCCGGTGCTGGAGAACATCGGCTTCCGCGTCATCAGCGAGCGCACCTTCGAGGTCGGCGACGATCCGTCCGGCATGGTCTTCATCCACGACATGGAGCTGGAGAACAGCTACGGCAAGCCGATCGACCTCACGGATGGCGGGGCGCTGTTCGAGGACGCGTTTTTGTCGGTGTGGCGCGGCGATGTCGACAATGACGGCTACAACGGTCTCGCCCAGACCGCCGGCCTGTGGTCCGGCGAGGTCACCATCCTGCGCGCCTATGGCCGCTATCTGCAGCAAGCCGGCATTCCGCAAAGCCAGGACTTCATCGCCGCCGCGCTCAACCGCTATCCCGACATCGCGCGCGGCCTGCATGCGCTGTTCGTCGCCCGCCTCGGGCCGACGGCCGAAACCGAAGGCGCAGTGGCAGCCAAGCACCTCAAGGCCAAGATCAAGGACGCGCTGGAGGAGGTGCCGAACATCGATGATGACACCATCATCCGCCGCTACCTCAATTTGATCGAAGCCTCGCTGCGCACCAATCATTTCGTTTCCGGAACGAAAGAGCGGGGCCAGTCGCTGGCGATCAAGCTCGATTCGCAGGCGGTCGACGGGCTGCCGGCCCCGCGCCCGTGGCGCGAGATCTTCGTCTATGGTTCCGAGGTCGAAGGCGTGCATCTGCGCTTCGGCCCGGTGGCGCGCGGCGGCCTGCGCTGGTCGGACCGCGCCCAGGACTACCGCACCGAGGTGCTGGGCCTGGTCAAGGCGCAGCAGGTGAAGAATGCCGTCATCGTGCCGGTCGGCGCCAAGGGCGGCTTCTATCCCAAGCGCCTGCCGGTCGGAGGCAGCCGCGACGCGATCTTCGAGGCCGGCACCTCGGCGTACAAGAACTATGTCTCCAGCCTGCTGTCGATCACCGACAATATCGGCATCGACGGCGTCATCCCGCCGGCCGGCGTGGTGCGGCGCGATCCTGACGATCCCTATTTCGTCGTCGCCGCCGACAAGGGCACGGCGACGTTCTCCGACACCGCCAACGCGATTTCCGAGAAGCACGGCTTCTGGCTGGACGATGCCTTCGCCAGCGGCGGCTCGGCCGGCTACGACCACAAGAAGATGGGCATCACCGCCAAGGGCGCCTGGGAAGCAGTCAAGCGGCATTTCCGCGAGATGAACCGCGACATCCAGACCTCGCCCTTCACCGTCGTCGGCGTCGGCGACATGTCGGGCGACGTGTTCGGCAACGGCATGCTGTTGTCGCCGCAGACGCGGCTGATCGCGGCCTTCGACCATCGCGACATCTTCATCGATCCGGATCCGGACGTGGCGGCGTCGATGGCCGAGCGGGAATGCATGTTCGCGCTGCCGCGCTCCTCATGGCAGGACTACGACAAGTCGAAACTGTCGGAAGGCGGCGTCATCGTCTCGCGCAATCAGAAGTCGATCACGCTGCCGCAAGCCGCCGCTGCCGCGATCGGGCTCGGCAAGACCACCGCGACGCCGGTCGAGATCATGAACGCCATCCTCAAGGCGGCTGTCGACCTTCTGTGGTTCGGCGGCATCGGTACCTATCTGAGGGCATCGAACGAGACCAATGCCGATGTCGGCGACCGCGCCAACGACGCCATCCGCGTCACCGCGCTTGATGTGCGCGCCAAGGTCATCGGCGAGGGCGCCAATCTCGGCGTCACGCAGCGGGCGCGCATCGAATTCGGGCTTGCCGGCGGCCGCTGCAATTCCGACGCCATCGACAATTCGGCCGGCGTCAACTGCTCCGACGTCGAGGTCAACATCAAGATCGCGCTGGCCTCGGCCATGCGCAAGGGCGCGCTGGCCCGGCCGGCGCGCAACAAACTGCTCTCGGAGATGACCGGCGAGGTGGGGGGGCTGGTGCTGTCCAACAATTACCAGCAGACGCTGGCGCTCTCGATCGCGCGCAAGCGCGGGCTGGCCGACATCGCGCATCAGAGCCGCTTCATGACGGCGCTGGAGGCGCGCGGCCTGCTCAACCGCGCCGTCGAGACGCTGCCGTCACCGGCGGCGCTTGCCGAGCGCGAGGCGCGCGGCGAGCCGCTGACCAGGGCGGAGCTCGGCGTGCTGCTCGCCTACGCCAAGATCGTGCTGTTCTCCGACATCGTCGCCAGCGACGTGCCCGACGATCCGCATTTCGAGCGCGATCTGCTTGGCTATTTCCCGGAGCGGATGGCGAAGAAATACGCCGCCGAGATCGACGGCCACCGGCTGCGCCGCGAGATCATCGCCCGCGTGGTCGCCAACGACCTCGTCAATCGCGGCGGTCCGTCCTTCGTCAACCGGCTGCAGGAGGCCACCGGGCGCACGGCCGCCGATGTGGTGCGCACCTTCGCCGTGGTGCGTGACGGCTTCGCGCTGCCGGCGCTCTACAAGGAAATCGACGCGCTCGACAACCAGATCGACGGCCAGGTGCAGCTTGATCTCTACCAGGCGGTTAGCCGGCTTATCTTCATGACCAGCGGCTGGTATCTGAAGAACGATGCCGGCACGGCGCCGCTTGGCCAGCGCATCGCCGAATTGCAGGAGGCGCGCAAGGCGCTGGAGCCGAAGCTCGCCTCGCTGCTGCCGGCCTACTCGCGCGAGCGGATCGAGGAGCGGCGGCACAGCCTGTTCAAGGGCGGGGCGCCGGAACCGCTGGCCGGGCAGCTGGCGTTGGCCGATCTGGCCGAGCTGATCCCCGACATCGCGCTGACAGCGCGCACCGCCAATGCCGATATCGTCGCCGCCGCAAGGGCCTTCTTCGCCGTCAGCGACGCCTTCCGCATCCCGCGCGTCGAGGAGGCGGCGCGGGCGATCTCGCCGCCGGATTACTATGACCAGCTGGCGCTTTCGCGCGCCACCGACACGATCGGCGCGGCACGGCGCGGCATCGCAGTGGCGGCGCTGACCGCCCACGCCAAGGCGGCGGATCCGGTGGCGGCCTGGCTGGAAGCCGGTGGTGAACGGGTCGCGCGCATCCGCGAGCGGCTGCAAGCGCTGACAGAGGGCGGCGACATCACCGTGTCACGGCTGTCCGTGGCATCCGGGCTGATGAGCGACCTGACGGGGATGTAGGCTGAGCGAGATCGAGGATCCGGTTCGGCCCGAGGAGGGTCCTGCCCCTGTTGTGAGCGAAAACATCTATGACGCGCAATTCGTCAAAGGTGTCTTCGACCGCTGCTCCGGTCAATACATTGCCTTCAGCTGGGTGTGCTCGTTCGGCTTCACCGAGCGTTGGCGCCGGCAATGCGTCGAACTGATGCCTGCGCCAGAAACACGGCAACCGAAGGGCTACGACCTGATGGCCGGCACCGGCGAGGTATGGCCGCATCTGCTCAAGCGCTTTCCGGATATCGCCGAGATCACGGCCGTCGATATCTCGTCCGGCATGCATCTGCGCGCCATGGAGCGTTTGCATACACACAGGGCCCACAAGATCGCCTTCATCGAAGACGATGTGCTGGCCAGCGATTTGCCCGACGCAGACGCCGATTTCATCGTCTCCACCTTCGGATTGAAGACCTTCAACAGCGAGCAGCATGCGAAGCTCGCCAGGCTGGTCGCGCGCTGCCTCAGGCCCGGCGGCGTCTTTTGCATGATCGAAGCATCCGATCCAAAAGGCTGGTGGTTGAGGCCGCTCTATCTGTTCCACCTGAAGGTTGTGTTGCCGCTTGTCGAAAGGACCTTGCTCAACGGCGCGCAGGATTTCTCGATGATCGGCACCTACTCGACCAATTTCGGCGACGCTTCCGCCGTGGCGGAAATGTTGAGGGCCGAGGGGCTCGAGGTCGAGTTCAAGCGCTTCTTCTTCGGCTGCGCGACAGCCGTCGCGGGCAGGAAGCCGGCCGCATTTGCACCGTCATGAAAAACATGCAGACATGGCGCCCGACGCGGGGCGGGCCGAGGGAATCAGCATGGCGGCAATAGAGACAGTGCAGCGGGCGTCGGGGCGCGGCATCTGGGGCTGGATGTTCTTCGACTGGGCAGCGCAGCCGTTCTTCACCGTCGTCACCACCTTCATCTTCGGGCCTTACTTCGCCTCGCGCATGGTCAGCGATCCGGTGATGGGCCAGGCCGCCTGGGCCTGGGGCATCGCCGCCGCGGGACTGGTCATCGCCGTGCTGTCGCCGATACTGGGCTCGATCGCCGACCAGACCGGGCCGCGCAAGCCGTGGATCGCTAGCTTCGCCGCAATCAAGATCACCAGCCTGACGCTGCTGTGGCTCGCCGCCCCCGGCTCGAACGTCTTCCTGATCGTGGCCCTGTTCTCGCTGGCCTCGGTGGCGGCAGAGTTCTCCACTGTTTTCAATGATTCGATGATGCCGCGTCTGGTGCCGAAGAGCGAGATCGGCCGCGTCTCCAATATCGCCTGGGGGCTGGGCTATCTCGGCGGCATGATCGCGTTGATCTTCGTCATCCTGTTCATGGCCGGCAATCCCGAAACCGGCAAGACGATCATCGGCCTCGACCCGATCCTCGGGCTTGACCCGAAGCTTGGCGAGGACGCCCGCGCCACGGGGCCGATGTCGGCCGGCTGGTATTTCCTGTTCATCCTGCCGATGTTCTTCTTCACCCCCGATGCCGCCAAAGGCATCCCGATCGGACCGGCCGTGCGCCAGGGTCTGTCCGAGCTGAAGTCGACCCTGGCCGAGGCGCGCAAGCGCGTCGGCATCTTCCGCTTCCTCGTCGCCCGCATGATCTATCAGGACGGCGTCAATGCGCTGCTGACGCAGGGCGGCGTGTTCGCGGCGGCGATGTTCGGCTGGTCGATCACCGAGATCGGCATCTTCGGCATCATCCTCAATGTCGTCGCCATCTTCGGCTGCTGGATCGCCGCCCGCCTCGACACCGCGCTCGGTTCCAAGGCGGTGGTGATGATCGCGCTGGTGATGCTGACAGTGGCCACCGCCGGCATCGTCTCGACAGGCCCGGGTTTCACACTGCTCGGCCTGATCCAGCTTTCCACCGTCGATTCCGGCGGCCTGTTCGGCACCGCGGCCGAGAAGGCCTACATCCTCTACGGGTTGTTGATCGGGCTTGCCTTCGGACCGGTGCAGGCCTCGTCGCGCTCCTACATGGCGCGCAGCGTCACCGCCGCCGAATCCGGCCGCTATTTCGGCATCTACGCCCTGTCCGGACGGGCGACCAGCTTCCTGGCGCCGTTCCTGCTGGCGACGATCAGCTGGGCCACCGACTCGGCCCGGCTCGGCATGGCGGTCATCATCCTGTTCCTCGGCATCGGCATAGCGATCCTGATCAGGACGCCGTATCCGGCGGACCAGCCGGTGGAATGAGAGACATTCGATAATTCTACTCCGCTGGCCGCCTGACGCGGTTTTCTGCGCTTCCGGTGCTCACGGACTTGAATGTCCGCTCCGCTCCGGTTCTCGAAAACCACGCCATCCGACTCAGCGGAACGAATTCTCAAACGTCTCTCAGCCGGGAGCTAGTGCCGGAAATGCCTGACGCCGGTGAACAC